>NZ_JBIVHR010000020.1:0-31303 GCF_044749305.1 Pseudomonas sp. NPDC089534
CAACCGAACTTGAGGCTGCAGGGTTCCCTTGCAACATAGAATCTCCCACAGGGTTTGTGGTGTGCGGGGATGCTGCGGGCCGCCGGGATCCCATGTGGGAGCCAGCCTGCTGGCGATGGCGGCGGGTCAGGCAGTGGAGATGTCGGCAGTGCCGGCCTCATCGCTTGCAGGCAAGCTCCCACAAGTTTTTGTGGTGTGCGGGAATGCTGCGGGCCGCCGGGATCCCATGTGGGAGCCAGCCTGCTGGCGATGGCGGTTGGGCGGGCAATCTCAGCTCGAAGGCGGTGGTTTCGCCAATTCGATCCCCTCGGCCCCCAGGCGCTTGAGGATCTCGAACAGCAGGTCGCTCTTGGTCGTGCCGACGATCCGGGGGCTGGCGACGTAGCCGGTGACGGTCAAGGTGATGCCTTCGGGCGAGAGCTTGCTGAAGCGCACGAACGGCGCCGGTTTTTCCAGGAGGGTCTCGTGTTCGCGGTAGGTGTCGAGCAGCAGGTTCTTCACCTGCTCCGGGTCGATGTCCAGCGGGAACATCAGTTCCAGGGTCGCCACGCCCTGGGCGCTGCCGCCGAGGGTGACGTTGCGCAGGTTCTGCGAGATCAGCTGCGAGTTGGGCACGATCACGATCGAACGGTCGCTCAACTGGATCTCCGTGGCGCGCACGTTGATGCGGCGGATGTCGCCTTCCACGCCGCTGATGCTGATCAAATCGCCGACCTTCACCGGCCGCTCCGTCAGCAGGATCAACCCGGAGACGAAATTCTTGACGATCTCCTGCAAGCCGAAGCCGATGCCCACCGACAGGGCGCTGACGATCCATGCCAGGTTCGTCCACTGCACCCCCAACGACGACAGCGTCAGCAGGATCACGAACGCATAGCCGATGTTGGAGAACAGGGTGCTGAGGGACGCGCACATGCCCGGATCCATGTCGGTCTTGGGCAGGAACTCGTTGTCGAGCCAGCGGCGCAGGGCGCGGATCAGGTAGATGCCGATCATCAGCGCCAGCACCGCGTTGAGCAGATGCCCCGGCACGATGTTCAGCTTGCGCAGGCCGGCGCCGCCGAGGATCGCCACGATGTTGCTGACCAGTTGCCCGAGGGTGGTGCCGATGCCGCCGACGAACAGGGTGATCACCGTCAGCAGCAACAGCGCGGCGCGGCCGAAACCGGCCAGCAAAATCGACAACTGGTCCAGCCGCCGGTCGCTCATGCCCAGCAGGTGCTTGAGCGCCTTGCCGCTGGCATGGCGGGGCGAGAACAGGAACTCGCAGCCGTCCTTGAACAACTGCATCAGCAGGTAGAAACCGGTCAGTACGATGTAGCTCCAGATCAGCTCGTAGATCACGAAGCGGGCCAGGGACACGTACCCGGTGAGCAGGGCGATCAGCGACACCACCATCGACAGGCAGGCCACGGCGTAGATCGCCCCGGCCAGGGTGCTGACCTCCGCCGACGCGCCGTTGGCCGTCACCAGCACCTTGCGCACGTTGCCGGTGCGCACCAGCATCGTCACGATGATCGCCAGCACGAACAGGGCCACCAGCCCGCGGATGCCCATCACCAACTGGCTGCTCATGCCCGCGGCGGCGCACATCTGCGACAGCGTCACCAGCACCAGCAGCGTCCCGGCCAGCAGCCGCGCAAACGGCTTGAGGACTTTCGCCACCGGGTCGGCGATGGCCGGCAGGCGCCACGACGGATGCTCGGTGGACAGCAACGCCCGGCTGAGGCCCGTGATCATCACGCAGGCGTACACGGTCTTCTCGAACTCGGCGGAAAAGCTCGCCAGCATCGGCGTCAGCGGCTCGTTGCGGGTGCAGGCGTAGTACAGCAGTTGCAGGGCCACGCCGGTGGTGAGGATGGTGGCGATCGCCGAGGCACTGGCCAACGCGCTGCGGCGCAGGCGGCCTTCCGGCATGCGGTGGATGCAGAACTGCGCCATCTGACGGTCGGCGAAGCGCCGGCCCAGCGTCCAGATCAGCAAGGCCAGCAGCACCAGCACACTGGTATAGAAACGCTGGCCGGGCTTCCACACCTCGGCGCCGGTCTCCTTCACCTGGGCGATGAATTCGCCCAGGCGCTGGCGGTCGTCCGCCGACGGTTCGAGCATCGGCGCCCAGAAATCCGGGTTGAGAATGCTCAGCGTGCCCAGGGTCAGCTCGCTTTCCAGCAGGTTGCGGCGGATGCCGGCGATCTGGTTGATCAGGTCGGCGGCGCTTTCCTTGAGGGTGGCCAGGTTCTTCAGGGCGGTGTCGACCTTGGCTTTCTGCGCCGTGAGCGAAGCCCGCTGCGCCGCGATGTCGGCCTGCTCCGGCGCCACGCCTTCGGCCGGCGCGGCGCCGAGCACGCCCAGTTGCACCGTCAGTTGCGCCTGTTGCGGCAGCAGCGAAGCGGACAGCCGGTCGATGTCCAGGATGTAATCCTGCACCCGGTCCTGGGGCGCTTCGAGCTGGTTGTAGTTGCTGGCCGAGGAAATCTCTTGCTTGAGGCCGTCGAGCCGTTGCTGCAAGGCCTGCAGATCATCCGTCGACACCCCCGGCAGCGGCGCGGCGCCGGCATCGGCGGCTTGCGCCACGTCCTCGGCCGACACGCCGACGGCCATCGGACCGAACAGCACCAGGGCGACGAACAGCAATGACTTCAAGGCGTTGCGCATGGGAGGGCCCGATTCCGGTTGTTCACACAGTCTATGAGGTTAGGTGATCGAATCCGGCGCCGATGAAAAGTTTCACCGCGCCCGGGGCCTGTCCGTAATCCTGGCTTAATGCCTGTCCGGTGAGATCGCCGGCACGTGTCCACCCACCTGCGTTTGCACGCACCCGAAGGCGCCACTAGACTCCTGGCCATGAAACGCTACTTGCGGCTTTGCCTCATCTTCCTGATCAGCCTGGCGCTTCCCCTCAGCGGGATGGCGGGCGTGCCGGCGCCGACCGAGCCTTGCCCGATGAAGACCATGGGCATGGCGATGATGGACGGCATGGGGATGGACTGCTGCCAGGACATGGCCAAGGACACCGCCAAAGACACCAAAGCCTCTCACGGCACGCCCTGCAAACCGGGCCAGGAATGCAAGACCGGCGGCCTGCTGCAGGTTGCCGTGCTCAAGCCGCCCGTCACCGTGTTCAGCCCCGTCACGCAATTCTTCTTCAGCGATTTCCTGCCGGCCTCGACCCCGTCCGGGGTCTGGCGACCGCCCCGCGCCTGATTCCTGCAATCCATTGAAACCCATTCCGCCGAACGCGGAATGAATGGGCTGTGCGCGCCTTTTGGCCCGCGCACAGCGGATGTGCACAGGAATCGACACCATGAAACTCAAGTGCTGTGGCACCGGGTGGCCGCTTGCGGTCGGCCTGGTCGCCAGCGTGCTCGCCGGGCCGAGCCTGGCCGGCAGCCTGACCCTCGACGAAGCGCTGCGCCTGGCCGAAACTGGCGCGCCTTCGTTGACCGCGCAGGACGCCAAGATCCAGGCCGCCGGCAGCGCGGCCATTCCGGCGGGCGAACTGCCGGATCCCAAACTGCTGCTGGGCGTGCAGAACTACCCCATCGGCGGGCCCGACCGTTGGAGCCTCGACCAGGACTTCATGACCATGCAGACGGTCGGCCTGCGCCAAGAGGTGCCCAACCGCGACAAGCGCAACGCCCGCATCGAGGTCGCCGACGCAGCGGTGGAACGCGCCACCGCCGAGCGTCGGATCGAACGGCTCAAGGTGCGTCAGTCCACGGCGCTGGCCTGGATCGGCGCCTATTCGGTGGAACGCAAAGCCGCGCTGCTGGACGCCCTCAACCGGGAAAACCGCCTGCTGGCCGACACCGTCCGCGCCCGCATCGCCGGCGGCCGGGCGGAACCGGCGGACGCCGTGACGCCCAAGCAGGAAGCGGCGCAACTGGCCGAGCGCCAGGACGACCTGATCCGCGAACGCGCCCAGGCCCAGGCAGCGCTCAAGCGCTGGATCGGCCCGGCCGCCAGCGACACGCCGGCCGGCAGCCTGCCGGACTGGCCGGTGGACGCCCAGACCTTCAACCACCAGCTGCAACACCACCCGGAACTCGCCGCGTTCGCGCCCATGACCCGCGAAGCCGAGGCCAAGGTGCGGGAGGCCGTATCGGAAAAACGCTCGGACTGGAGCTGGGAAGTGGACTACCAGCACCGTGGCCGCGAGTTCGGCGACATGGTCAGTGTGCAGCTGTCGTGGGACTTGCCGCTGTTCCCCGAGACCCGGCAGAACCCGAAGATCGCCGCCCGCCAGGCCGAGCTCAGCCAACTGGAGGCCGAGCGCGAGGCGTTGTCCCGCGAGCACACCGAGCAACTGGAAACCGACCTGGCCGAGTACCAGCGGCTGGACCGTGCGGTGGCGCGCAACCGCGACAGCCTGGTGCCGCTGGCGAAGGAGAAGGCCGACCTGAGCCTGGCCAGCTACCGCGCCGGCAAGGGCGATCTCAATGCCGTGGTCAACGCCCGCCGCGAGCTGATCGAAACCCGCCTCAAACAGATCGACGTGGAAGAACAGCGGGCCCTGACCGGCGCGCGCCTGCACTTTGCCTATGGAGACACACGCCCATGAACCTCAAACACTGGAACGGGGCATTGCTGGCCGGCCTGGCGCTGGCGATAGGCGCGGCCGGCGGCTACGGGATCGCCCGGCAAGGGCAGGGCGTCGAGCCTGCCGCCGCTTCGGCGCCAGGCGCGCCGGCACCGGACGAGCGCAAGGCGCTGTACTGGTACGACCCGATGTTCCCTGCGCAGAAATTCGATAAGCCCGGCAAATCGCCGTTCATGGACATGCAACTGGTGCCCCGGTACGCCAGCGGCGCGGGGGAGAGCGCCGCCGTCAGCATCGACCCGGGCCTGACCCAGAACCTGGGCCTGCGCCTGGCGCCGGTCAGCCGTGGGACGTTCGCTTCCAGCCTCGACGTGACCGGCGTGCTGGCGTTCGACGAGCGCGATGTGGCGGTGGTGCAAGCGCGCACCGCCGGGTTCGTCCAGCGGGTCTACGCCCGGGCACCCGGCGACGTGCTGCCCGCCGGCGCCGCCCTGGCGGACCTCCTGGTGCCCGACTGGGCTGCTGCGCAGACCGAGTTCCTGGCCCTGCGCCGCAGCGGTGACGCGGCGCTGCTGGCCGCGGCCCGGCAACGGCTGCAACTGACCGGCATGCCCGCCGGCCTGATCGCCCACGTGGAGCGCAGCGGCAAGGTGCAAGCCAACCTGACCGTCACCAGCCCGTTGGGCGGCGTGTTGCAGGAACTCAACCTGCGCACCGGCATGACCGTGGCCACCGGCGAGACCCTGGCCCGGATCAACGGGCTGGGTAACGTCTGGCTCGCAGTGGCCGTGCCCGAATCGGAAACCGGCTCGATCGGCGCCGGGCAGACCGTCGAAGCGCGGTTGCCGGCGTTTCCCGGCACCGTGCTGCGCGGCACCGTCAGCGCGATCCTGCCGCAGACCAACCCCGACAGCCGCACCCTGCGCGTGCGGGTCGAACTGCCCAACCCGGACGGCCGCCTGCGGCCCGGCATGACGGCGCAGGTGCGCCTGACCCGTACCACCGCGCAAAGCGTGCTGTGGGTGCCGAGCGAAGCGGTGATCCGCACCGGCCGGCGTGCGCTGGTGATGCTCGCCGAAGACGGCGGCCGCTACCGCCCGGTGGAGGTGCGCCCGGGCCAGGAAAGCGACGGCAAGACCGCGATTCTCGGCGGCCTGGAAGACGGGCAGCAGGTGGTCGCCTCCGGCCAGTTCCTGCTCGACTCCGAAGCCAGCCTCAAGGGCATCGTCACCGCGCCGCTGGACACCGACGGTAACGCAGCGGGGAACCAGCCATGATCGCCGCACTGATCCGCTGGTCCGTCGCCAACCGCTTCCTGGTGCTGTTGGCCACGTTGTTCATCACCGCATGGGGCGTGTGGTCGGTGCAGAGCACGCCCATCGACGCGCTGCCGGACCTGTCCGACGTGCAGGTGATCATCCGCACGCCGTACCCCGGCCAGGCGCCGCAGATCGTCGAGAATCAGGTCACCTATCCGTTGTCCACGACGATGCTGTCGGTGCCCGGCGCGAAGACCGTGCGCGGCTATTCGTTCTTCGGCGACAGCTTCGTCTACGTGCTGTTCGAGGACGGCACCGACCTGTACTGGGCCCGCTCGCGGGTGCTGGAGTACCTGAGCCAGATCCAGGGCCGCCTGCCGGCCAACGCGAAACCGGCGCTGGGCCCGGACGCCACCGGGGTCGGCTGGATCTACCAGTACGCGCTGGTGGACCGCAGCGGCGGGCACGACCTGGCGCAGTTGCGCGCCCTGCAGGACTGGTTCCTCAAGTTCGAGCTCAAGACCCTGCCCAACGTCGCCGAAGTCGCCACGGTGGGCGGCATGGTCAAGCAGTATCAGGTGCAGCCGGATCCGGTCAGGCTGGCCAGCCTCGGCATCACCCTCGCCGAAGTGCGCGAGGCCATCGCCCAGGCCAACCAGGAAACCGGCGGCGCGGTGCTGGAAATGGCCGAGACCGAGTTCATCGTCCGTGCCTCCGGCTACCTCAAGACCCTCGACGACTTCCGGGCGATCCCGCTCAAGCTTGGCGCGGGCGGGGTGCCGGTGACCCTGGGCGACGTCGCCACGGTGCAGACCGGCCCGGAAACGCGCCGGGGCATCACCGAGCTCGACGGCCAGGGCGAAACCGTCGGCGGCGTGGTGATCCTGCGCAGCGGCAAGAACGCCCGCGAGACCATCGCGGCGGTCAAGGCCAAGCTCGACGACATGAAAAGCAGCCTGCCGGCCGGCGTGGAGATCGTCACCACCTACGACCGCAGCAAGCTCATCGACCGCGCCGTGGACAACCTCAGCCACAAGCTGCTGGAGGAGTTCATCGTGGTGGCGCTGGTGTGCGGGATCTTCCTGTGGCACCTGCGCTCGTCGCTGGTGGCGATCATCTCGCTGCCGGTGGGCGTGCTGATCGCGTTCATCGTCATGCGCCACCAGGGGCTCAACGCCAACATCATGTCGCTGGGCGGGATCGCCATTGCCATCGGCGCCATGGTCGACGCCGCCGTGGTGATGATCGAGAACGCCCACAAGAAGATCGAAGCCTGGCACGCGGCCAATCCGGGGCAGGAACTCAAAGGCGAGCGCCACTGGCAGGTGATGACCGAAGCGGCGGCGGAGGTGGGGCCGGCGCTGTTCTTCTGCCTGCTGATCATCACCTTGTCGTTCATTCCGGTGTTCACCCTGCAAGCGCAGGAAGGGCGGCTGTTCGGCCCGCTGGCGTTCACCAAGACCTACGCCATGGCCGCGGCGGCGGGGCTGTCGGTGACGCTGGTGCCGGTGCTGATGGGCTACTGGATCCGCGGCAAGATCCCCGACGAGCGCCGCAACCCGCTCAACCGCTGGCTGATCCGGCTCTACCAACCGGCGCTGGACGCCGTACTGCGCCGGCCGAAGCTGACCTTGGCGGTGGCGCTGCTGGTGTTCGTCAGCGCGGCGTGGCCGATGTCGCGGCTGGGCGGTGAGTTCTTGCCGCCGCTGGATGAAGGCGACTTGCTGTACATGCCGTCGGCGCTGCCGGGGCTGTCGGCGCAGAAAGCCGCGCAACTGCTGCAGCAGACCGACCGCCTGATCAAGACCGTGCCCGAGGTCGAGCACGTGTTCGGCAAGGCCGGGCGCGCCGAGTCGGCCACCGACCCGGCGCCGCTGGAGATGTTCGAGACCACCATCCAGTTCAAGCCCCACGCCCAATGGCGCCCCGGCATGACCCCGGAAAAACTGGTGGAAGAACTCGACCGCGTGGTGCGGGTGCCGGGCCTGACCAACATCTGGATCCCGCCGATCCGCAACCGCATCGACATGCTCGCCACCGGGATCAAAAGCCCCATCGGCGTGAAGGTCGCCGGCAACGACCTGGCCCAGATCGACGCCGCGACCCAGGCCGTGGAGCGCGCCGCCAAAGGCGTGCCCGGCGTCAGCTCGGCCCTGGCCGAACGCCTGACCGGCGGGCGCTACATCGACGTGGACATCGACCGCAGCGCCGCCGCCCGCTATGGCCTGAACATCACCGACGTGCAAGCCATCGTGGCCGGCGCCGTGGGCGGTGAGAACGTTGGCGAAACCCTCGAAGGCCTGGCGCGCTTCCCGATCAACGTGCGCTACCCGCGCGAGTGGCGCGATACCCCCACGGCCCTGGAGCAACTGCCGGTGTACACGCCGTCCGGCAGCCAGGTCACCCTGGGGATGCTGGCGAAGGTCAAGGTCACCGACGGCCCGCCGATGCTCAAGAGCGAAAACGCCCGGCCGTCCGGCTGGGTGTACATCGACGTGCGCGGCCGCGACATCGCCTCGGTGGTCGGCGACCTGCGCCGGGCCGTCGGCGAGCAGGTCAAGCTGCAGCCCGGCATGAGCCTGAGCTACTCGGGCCAGTTCGAGTTTCTGGAACGGGCCAACGCCCGCCTGAAACTGGTGGTGCCGGCCACGCTGCTGATCATCTTCGTGCTGCTGTACCTGACCTTCGCCCGCTTCGACGAAGCCCTGCTGATCATGGCCACGCTGCCCTTCGCGCTGACGGGCGGGGCGTGGTTCCTGTACCTGCTGGGCTACAACCTGTCGGTCGCCACCGGGGTCGGCTTCATCGCGTTGGCCGGGGTGTCCGCCGAGTTCGGCGTGATCATGCTGCTGTACCTGAAAAACGCCTGGGGCGAACGCCAGGACCAAGGCGAAAACGGCGAACGCGGCCTCGTCGCCGCCATCCGGGAAGGCGCCGTGCAACGCGTGCGCCCCAAGGCCATGACCGTGGCCGTGATCATCGCCGGCCTGCTGCCGATCCTGCTGGGCAGCGGCACCGGCAGCGAAGTCATGAGCCGCATCGCCGCGCCCATGGTCGGCGGCATGGTCACCGCGCCGCTGCTGTCCCTGTTCGTCATCCCGGCGGCGTATCGCTTGATGCGCCGTCGCCGCTTACCTGTTGCATCCACTCAACCTGAAGGAGTCACCCCATGAAACTCATCCCCATCACCGTCGCCGGCACCCTGGTCGCCTTCGCGTTCGCCGCCGGGGCAGACGACATGCCCGGCATGAAAATGGACGGCATGAAAATGGACGGCATGCCCACTACGCAAACGGCCCCCGCCACCCAGCAAACCCCGGCAGCCGAGGCCCAAGGCACGATCAAGGCCATCGACCCCGACAAACACACCGTGACCATCGCCCACGGCGAAGTGCCCACCCTGCAATGGCCGCCGATGACCATGGGCTTTGCCGCCACCCCGGCGCAATTGGCCGGGTTGGCGGCGGGGGATCGGGTGGCGTTTTCGTTTCGGATGGAGGGGAGTAAGGCGGTGATCGTTTCGATCAAGAAATAAGGTGCAGGCGTAAAAAAACCGGCGCGAGGGTTCGCGCCGGTTTTTGTTTGTGCGGTGTTCAGATCGACCGCTGATTCACCCGTTCCTCCATGAACCATGTTGGCATTGGAGCAGCCAATCAGTTGAATAGGAAACTATCAATATACCGTTTGGCGCAATTCCAAAACTTATATTGAGAGTCGTCTAGGGTTTCTATGCGTCAGCAGTATTTGAAGACGTTTTGCTATCTGGATATCGCGAGGGAATGTCTATGGATACGGCAGCTGATGTCTATGTGGTTTTTATAAAACATGTTGGAGCGTTAGTTGAGCACGGTATTAGAAAGTTCGAAAATCGGTGGTTGATCGGGAGGGAAGGCCTTAATGACCGTTTCATAGAAGTCATTGATCGACTTAAGTCCTCGTCGGCAAAAATCGCCATCGCCAACGCGTTTTCTCAACTGGAACCGGAGATAGAGGATGCATTGGTCGAAGAGCTTAAATTTGTCATAGCTAACATCAATTTTACTGACGATAGCGTTGAATTTGAGCATCCAGAATATAGCTCCGGCGTGGAGGAAGAAGATGAAGAGAAACACGATGCAGATGTGGCCTCCGCAGCAAAAACAGGCAAAGACAGCCTTGAGGATATTCTCGGGAAATGGTTGCCGAAATGGTTAAAGAACCGGCTTAAAATCTTGAATGAGATATTGTCGATAGTGTTCAAGATCTAGAACTAATGGATCTCGATAATGTTCTACGGTGTATTCATAGATAAAAAAGGGCAGATCTACTGTTGTTGTGGCAAGAAACCTAGATCTGCCTCTTTTTGAGTCTCTCAGACGAGGTAAGCCGCTTGCGTATCTAGAAGCGGTTGCGCCGTGTCGAGTGCACGCTTGATGGTCGCCAACTCTTCGCCGACAAGGCGTTTGCCGCCCAGTGCACAGAAGTCGCCGCCCGGATCGCTGTGCAGCGAAAACAAACCGATGACCCCGTCGCCCACCTCTTTGACGATCAACGCCATGAACGCCTCGTGGGGCGTGCTGGCGGTCAGGTAGGTGAATTCCTCGACGGCGGCACGGCCGCTCCAACTGACCTCATCCCAGGCCTGCCGGTCGGGCTGGATGAAACGCTGCTCAGGCGTAAGGGCCGCCTCCACATCGTCCAACAGTGCGCGCAGAACCGTCAGCAGCCGCTCGCAAGACAACACGTTGAGCTCGAACCGGCGTCGCCCTGGGATCGATGATGGCAAGGAGCGAACCACGTCCGCTTCCAACACAAAGCTCTGGCCGATCTCCGACGGTTGCTCGCTCCAGCCGTTCAGGTCGGAAACCGGCGGGCACCAGATGACGTGCAGGGTTGCACCGGCACTGACAAGAACATGGCCGTCAAAATCCGCGCAGACGTTGCCACCGACCCTCGGCAGCAAGTCACGCAGGTGAAGGACCGGCGCGCCGTAGTCGATGCCGTTGTCCTGGGACCAGAACTGCGGGAAGTGAATGAACGGGGCGCGCATCAGGCCACCCTCAACGCTTGCTGAACGCCAACCGCGCCGCAAACAGCACAAAGATCATCCCGGTGGTGCGATCCATCCAGCGGATCACGCTCTCACGGCGCAGAAACCCCGACAACGGCTGCGTCGCGCCGATCAGCACCATCGACCACACCAGCCCCAGCACCACATGAATGCTCACCAGCCCGAACGTCCACGCCACCAGCGGCTGCCCCTGGGGAATGAACTGCGGCAGAAACGACACATAGAAAATCCCGACCTTGGGGTTGAGCACATTGCCCAGCATCCCCTTCAGGAACCAATTGCCCCCGGCCTTGCCGCTGGCCTCGGCGGGCGCCAGCGAACGGCGAGGGCGCAGCAGCATGTTCACCCCGAGCCACGCCAGGTACGCCGCGCCGCAATACTTCAGCAGGTTGTAGCCCAGCTCCGACACCGCAATCAGCGCCCCCAACCCGAACGCCACCGCCGCACCCCACACCAGGCACCCGGCATTGATCCCCAACGCCGCCCGAAACGCCTGCCGCTTGCCCTCCACCGTGGCGGTGCGCAACACCAACGCCGTGTCGAGCCCGGGCGTGAGGGTCAACAGCGTGGCGGCAAACGTGAAGGCAAGAAGGTTGTCGGCGATGGACATGACGGCACAGGCTCCGGGTGAAGGTGCGGGCACGTTAGCCTGTTCAGGCCGGCGGATCCAGCAACGACACCAGCCGCGCCTCCAGCGAACCGCCGTCCACCTCCAGCAACACCAACGTCACCGGCAACCTGAACCGCCGAGGCCCGGCACTGCCGGGGTTGATGTACAACCGCCCGTCGCGCCGCTCGATCAAGGGTTTGTGGGAATGGCCGGTGATGACGAGTGAAATGGCCGGGTCGAGATCGGCGGGGACGTCGGCGATGTTGTGAACCAAAAGGGTGGGGTGGCCGTGCAGGTCGAAAGTGAGCAGGTCCGGCAGATTCTGCGCCCAGGGACTGTTGACGTCGTTGTTGCCGCGCACGGCGTGGACCGGGGCGATGGCGGCGAGTTGGGTGAGGATGTCCGGGTTGCCGATGTCACCGGCGTGGATGATGAGGGAACAGCCTTGGATCGCGGCCAGGGCTTCGGGGCGGAGGAGGTTGTGGGTGTCGGAGAGGATGGCGGTGGGCATGGGGGGATTCGAGGATGGTTTCGGCCAGAGGACGTTACTCAGAATGGCAGCTATCGGCCAAAAGCAGACACTCTATCCAATGTGAATTTCACGTGCAGGAATCAGCTTTGGTTGCAGGCAATCGTAGGCAAGTGGTTCTTAGACGCATCTACCCGTTTGACTAGATTGCGTTCGAACATCTTTTCAGGCCTACGTGAATCCCCTACAGAGGGTAATTGGCTCAAAAATGCTGTCTTTCGACAAGAACGGGCGCGAGTGAAAGTCGATTGTGACGTTTTGGAGGTAAGCGTGCTATAAATTTGACCATCAGTTACGTGGTTGCGGGCAGTGAATTTTAAAAATCTAGAAGTTGTGCATTTAAACTGATGGAGGGATGAATGAATTTTGAATTTCCCACAAGCTTATCAATAGAAAGTTGTGAGTTGTTTCTGGATAAGCTTGCAAGTGCTGAATCCGTGAATGATATTTTGATGCCGGAAGGCACAAAAAATATTGCTTTTGGCAGTTATGCTGCGGCCATTCAAGCGATTAATACATGGGCTCGTCGCAGCAGCAGTCGAAATGTTTATATAAAGGCTACAGGAGCAGAAACTTCAGAGAGAGTTGGCGAGTTGTTGAGTAGGCCGCATAAATTTTGTCTTTCAATGCTTGCTAAAAATATATACATTGAGGGTGGCCAGAACGATATTCGACTATCGGTTAATCTTGCAGCTCGTGAAGCTATAGAGCAACAAGGAAACTCAAAGTTCGGGCAGCAGCGTGGAGGGTTGTGTTGGTTTGCGTTAGTGGACCATAGCACCAAGGGGTTTGATCGAAATTTTTATCTTCATAGTTATGACAAAAAACCAACGGTTAGGGATCAGCTCCAATTTCGATCAGTAATGTCAGCGATGGTCGGTAAGTCGACTAACCTTGTCGGGGGGGCAGAGCCCCTCAATGATGAGGCGAGCGGGTACTTGGGCAGGGCGTTTTATGAGTTATTCCTGAATACTCATGAGCATGGAAGTCGAAGTGTAAAAAAAGACATATGGCTTAAACCTGGCATGCGGATAATTTACACGAACGGCGTAAATCTCACCGCATCAAGCGTGGAGGCGAGGGCAGCTGCAAGCGGGGCAATGAGCAATTATTTTTCCGCTATTGATGAACTTCCACTAGAACGAAGGAAGTTTATTGAGATAAGTATTGTGGATTCAGGGCTGGGATATGAAGGAAGATGGCGCGTCGATCAGCCGCAAATAGAAGCTGAAGCAGAGCTATCAAATTTGGATGCAGAGTACGAAATATTCAAAAAATGTTTCACATTTCGACAAACATCCTCAGGGAAAAGCTCAAAGGGCCATGGCTTGCCAGTAGTAATGGAACGTCTTACTAAGCTTAAAGCATTCATGAGAGTTCGTAGCGGGCGACTATCGCTATTTAGGGATTTTGTTAATAACCCATTTCACAGCAACGACCTTTGTGAGTTTGAAGACTGGGAAACACAAGAAAGGGGCGCTAGGACTGAGATGGCTCCGGTATCAGGTGTGGCAGTTACCTTTCTAATCCCCTTGGAGATGAGTGAATGAACGGATGCTTTTCTTTTCGGTTTGAAAAAACGAGTGGTGCTCGGAAAAGTCTTCTTTTGTTTTTCTCTGGAGAGATTTCAAATGACTCTATTGCCAAAGTGGTTAAGGCGGATGTCGAAAAAAATCTAGTACCCGCAAATGTTTATGTATTAGCCTCAAGAGATCAGCGGCAACCACTTTGCGACTTGAGTGAGGATATTGCGCTGCGTGAAGAAATAGAATCTTTCGTAGGTGATATAAATGAAAAACTCATATGTTTATTTTTCTCTCCTGATGGAAGAATTTTTTTCAATAATGACTCGCAGTTAATACCAAGCAGTCTTGAGAAGGAGATAATTCAATGTGGTGTGATTGATATATTTCAACGGCGGTGCGGAATAATTGCATCGCAGTCGAGTTATCATTTCCTAAAACCGTCAGGCGACCACTGCAATGCATTTATACGCGCATCCAATCTATTGGTTTCAAGTGTAGAAGTATCATTTTTGGCTATTGGGTTGCTGCCCTTCTTTACTGCAGGGTTAAAAAGAATTTATGTTGACACCTCCTCAATATCCTATTTGGTTAGCCAGGCGTTGAGTATGTCAGGAAAGTTTGGAGCAACACTTCCATTGATTGATAGCTTTGAATCGTATGCCGTTTTTAATAGGGATTATGATTTTATTGCGGATGCTGAAAGTCTTGTTCTAATTTCCGCTACTACCAGCGGAGGATTGGCACAGAAGCTTGTTAAAAACAATGGCTTTGTAACTGAGCTTGTGAAGAATATATTTTATAGTCACCTGCCGCCAGGGATAAATGGGATATTCGATATTGCGAGCGCATTAACTGGTCACGAAAACTCATATCGCGCTCACGATTGTCCGCTTTGCAAAAGAGGCTCTCGCTTGATTAGGATAGTTGGCGATCAGTTTCTGCCGGAAACTCCTACCCATGAGCAGTTAATGATTAAAAGAGCGGATTTCAACAAGGATCGAGCAAGTTTTTTCAAAGAGTTCGCGACAAAAAACATCCTTTGTTGGTCTCGGTCGTCTAGTCCCTCATCTGAATTTCGAGAGCTTTACTATATCGATATTGAGCGTGTCTTCTGTGACCCTTCTCCTGAGTTTTTTAAGGTTTTTGAACGAAAGGTTAGGAAGAGCTTTGCAATTGATGTTGAGCTTGTTGTATCACTTGATGATTCAGGTTCAAAGGCATTTTCTGAGGCGATAAAGTCTCAAGTTGGCACCGCCGCCGAGAGAATTAAGTGGTGTTCTGTATCAGAGCTTCAGCATAACCAGTTGGTAAACGTAGGTTCAGTAGTTGTAGTTGCAGGTGCGATAACATCTGGCGGAAAATTACTGGATATGTCAAGGCGTCTTAGGAAAATGCAGCCTACCGCATCAATTTTGTATTTTGTAGGCTTCTCTAAAATCTCTAACTCCGTATCGCTCGATCAAGTCAAAAGAGATTTAGAGCAAGGTGGGCATGAACTAGTTGTGCTGCAAAAGGCCCCCATGCCTCGGGTGACAGAAAACAGCAAGACATCTTGGGATGTTGAACATGATAATTTGATGTTAATTGGAGGCGACGATCCACTTGGAGAATCTGAGTCGCTGCCTGATATTTTGGCGCAAAGATTAAACTCCTATGATGTTTCGTCTGATAATTTATTCCTTCCTACCACTAGCGGAAAGCCTCTAGCGCTTCGCCCGACATTTGCATTTTGGCATGAATTAGAACTGGATACAGATCTAGCAAGTCAGGCTGATGTGTACTGGACTATTCAGGCATTGATACACGACTTAAGATGTAGAGTCGGAAAAGACGGGCTCGATAACTTTTACCACGCAACGGTTATCAGTCCAGCTTGTTTTGATCGGTACAATGATGGTGTGATCCAAGCTGCTTTGCTTCGTTCGGCAAATCCTACTGAGCTTGATTACTCGGTTAGCGATGATTTCAGTAATAAGATGTTAGGTGTGATCGTTTCTATAGTAGAAAATCATGCAGCCGAACAAGGTGAGGCAGCATTGGAGTTCTTAATGGCAATGTGGATAGGAACGATGCGCCTGACGGCAGAAGACACTAAAAAGCTATGCAAAAAATTTGCTGCTGGAACAGGGTCTGCAGATATAGATTTCCTACTAAATAAGGTCTCAGAGGGCTAAGTTTTATTGCTAGAAGAAAAAAGGGGCGGATCTATTATAAAAATTAATCCGTTCCCTTTTCGCGCTTAGGGGAATTTCATCTCGGCGCAATCGAAAAAGCGCCGAAGCAATTGATGTTCTTTGGCTGATGAGCTATCTGATCTTTCTCGCTAATTCTCGTGTAGTTACTAGCTTTACCATGCCGTGTGATATGGCCCGAAAAGAAAAGAAAAAAGCGCTAAAAGAGTTTAGTATTAGCAAGATGGGTATGAGGTAAACTAATAATAGATAGGTTGTGGAGTCGCTTGTTTGTAGATTTATCCTTAGCTGTGAAGTTATAGTTGCGATAATGGCCCCGCTTGCTAACCCTAACGCGAACAAAACCGTTGCCTGGAGCGCCCTCTCAGCAGCATATAGGGATCGGCGCTGGGCGGACCCTGGCTGAAGCGCCCTTGATCTATTGTACAATAGAGCAGAAAAGCCAAACAAAATCGCAAGGGTAGGAAAGCATAGCGTTGCAAGATATAGAAACTCGCTACGCACGAGATAGTGGTGTATGGATGCGAAAAATATTGTCGCGCCCAGTGACCAGATCAGAAAGAAGAACAGCTTGATAAGTTGCCTAGCTATAAAGCCTATTGCGCGACTTAACATGTGGGCACTCCTATTCATTGAGTGTGGCTGCAGGATTGGTAAATGAAAGTGCGAAAGGACTAAGCGTTGTAGAATGCTAAGCAGGTGCGAGTTTGTTTTTACTAGCTATTTAGTTTGGAGTGTGGGTGTCCCTGTCGGAGGGTGCATGGCGACCTACAAGCTCCTTGTTGAATCTGGAGATAAGCTCTGTCTCGGACAGATTAAAATAATTAATTAATCTATAGTAATTTGATACTGCTCGATCAAGCAAATTTACTGTTTCAGTTTCAGGGTCAAAGCAGATATCGTCATCGCCAATTTTATCCAGATGCTTAGTTCTATTTTTTGCGTGGTTCATGATCGCCGCTATGTCCCTCGCAGATGATTCCCTTCCTTCATCTAAAAAACTAGAAATTTTAACTGCACCATCCCTCAGGCTCTCGAAGGATGACTCTTCACCCAAGCGATTGACATAAACGCCAAGAATCTCATCTGCACCGCCGGCTAAATGCAGCGCTGCAAAAAAGTATTTACCTTCGAAATAAGCTGCCAAAGCACGCTCCAGCAACTCGACTGCAACCAGTAGTTTTTGTGTTGGCTCCTGCATTGTTAGATCCCTAGGCTGCGCATGCACATGGTTCGTGGAGTCTAGACTAGCCGAGGGTCAAAATACCAAGCTTGCTGCATAAACGGCTCCAGCCGATAGCTTCTGACGCGAAGGGCTGCAATTGGCCGAAAGCCGCCGTTAGTAACAGCTTTCGGAAAAAAGCACTTACCTGCGGCTAGCCCACGAAGGCCAGCCGCAGAACCCCACACCTATTTCGGCTCAACGTTATCCAACGCCTGATTCACCGCCACTTCCCCCAACATCACCAACTGCGCAATGCCGATAGCCGTCTTGCGATGCATCGGCTCCAACACCGCCGCAAAGTTATTGAGCATCGCGCTCGCCGAGCCGAGGGATTCGCTGGCGTTGGCCAGCAGGGATTCGGTGTCGTAGACCGGGTTGGCCAGGTACATGGGTTCGGGTTCCTGGCGGGTGCCCATGATGTTGGGTGGGGGATTGAGGTAGTGGTCGAGGGCGCGTTCGGCGGCTTCGTTGAGTTTTCGGGACTCGGGGGATTCGTATGGAGATGCCGGATCAGTGGCAGGGGGATTTGGTGTCGGTTTGAACATAAGTGGTACTCCAGCGCTTGTTGAATTGGAGCCGCTCACTCTCGCTACCAAACGAGGGGGTGGTGGCCATACACAGGTTGGTAGACCGGAGCACTGGAACCGGCGCTTCCGAAGAAGCCCTGAGCATGGCCACCATAAATCGAGTCGCCGGAAGGCAACTGAGAAGGTGACGCGATGCGTCAGTGCTGCGGGTCTACCAAACCCGATCACCGTTTTTCGATGACCCGGAAACAGTAAAACCCGCACCCTAGACGCACAAGCCGGCGGATTCTGGCGCAGGCGTAGGCAACGGCGCAAGGCGTTGTAGCCTTGGGGAAGTAACGGCGGGTGTCTTTAAACGCCATCCAAAGAGCTTAAACAACGCCCTGCTTTTGCCGTACGAGCACCTGGCGTTGAGCGGGCGTGACTACCTGGGCATTTGCCCGGTCATCAACCTGGAAGGAATGAGCAGCGTATTGGTGTAATACGCTTCGTACCCGTAGGCGGTGATGCGCACTTTGCAGGGGATTGCCGCTTGCGACGCCAGCAGGGGCCTGATGGCGTCGTAGTCATTCATGTTGCGTTGGGTTCCATTCGGCTGGGTGTAGTAGAAGACGAGCTCGGAAGAAAACGTGCGATGGGGTCGGGTCTCGCTGATCGCGATCACCCGTCCTTCGGCTCGGATGTCGATGGTGTGTTCCGAGGAAAAGTCCAGGTCCCGATTGAGGGAGCAAATCAGGGTAGGGGAGAGTTGGTTGGACTTTTCGTAGTCATTGAAAGCGTTCTGCAGATCCACCGTGGCGCTAAAGCGTGCCGTGAGCAGATGGCTGGGGCCACGTTCAAAAGACGTTAACGTGAGGTCGGCCGGTGGGATGTTCGCCGTTTTCGTGCATCCGGCGCAGAGAAGTATCGCGAAGCCAATAATGCTGCGGAGCTGACTCACTGAGTTTTACCGTCCTTGGAATTTCGCCGCGAAGGGTGCCGCAAGTCGCGGTCGCCTTCAACCGGTTCAGAATCGGTAGCGCTGGCATCAAACAGGGCCATTCTGTAGTCGGCAGTAGCGCGCCCATTGCGCTCATTCACCTTTGCGGTACAGGCTCACCTTGGAATCCCCAAACCCGCCCTCATAACATCGCCTACACCCACACCCCGAGAGGACAGACCATGACCCGTCAAACCGAAACCGCCATTCTCGCCGGCGGCTGCTTCTGGGGCATGCAGGATCTGCTGCGGCGCTATCCCGGCGTGCTGCACACCCGCGTCGGCTACACCGGCGGCGAGGTGCCGAACGCCACGTACCGCAATCACGGCAACCACGCCGAAGGCATCGAGATCGTCTTCGATCCTGCGGTGATCAGCTACCGCCAGATCCTCGAATTCTTCTTCCAGATCCACGACCCCACCACGCCCAACCGTCAGGGCAACGACCGGGGGCCGAGCTACCGTTCGGCGATCTATTACCTGAACGAACAGCAACGGGACATCGCCGAGGACACCGCCGCCGACGTCGATGCGTCGGGCCTGTGGCCGGGCCGGGTGGTCACCGAGATCGAACCGGCGGGGCCGTTCTGGGAGGCGGAGCCGGAGCATCAGGATTACCTGGAGCGCATTCCGAACGGTTACACCTGCCACTTCATCCGGCCGAACTGGAAGTTGCCGAAGCGGGGGTGAGAACGAAAATGGGGACAGTTCTGTCCCCATTTTTTTCAAGTGTGGCTCCTCAAACTACGTTGTTCACCCGCACTTCCAACGTTGTATCCGGGAGTGTGGCGCTGCCACCTCGAGAAAGGCATGCCGACTAAACAATCAGATTGAGTATTGCTGCTACCAAACCTTACGATTCGAGTGACAGGCCGTAGACACCCATTATTCGCTCGGCGAATTAGGCTCGTGATTATTAACGATTTCACAAGCCATCTCCATTGCGTGAACCTTATGGCGAAGCAAATCATCACCGTCAGAGGGTTTAAGTATGAAAGGTAAAGATTTCTTGGCCTCCGCCACACTCGCTGCTTCGCTTGTAACTTCCGCAGGCGCAATGGCAAGTGACGTCGTCTCCTTGAAGTTTAGCGATGGCCGCCCAGACGTCGTCGGCGTGGATCGGGTGAACGCAGTGCTGAAAGAAATCGGCGTGCACGTCGTTACTGTTGACGCACCTAAATCAGCTACTCCGATTCTGGCGGCTTCCTATGAGCGAGCGCTGACCGAAGAAGAAAAGCGAAGCCTGATTAAGGCGTTTGAACTCACGATTCCGCAACTGCTCGACTACGTAAAAATGGCTGGTCGGAAGCCAGCTGTAGCTGACGGTGGTGTGTACACCGAAGAAACAGGAACCGGCCCCTACCCGAAAGTGTACGACATGAAGGCCCTGGATACGCCGACTCATAAATATGTACTAGAGAAATACGCTCGCATGCACATCAACTCCGCCGACGACGGAACCGACGTCGATGAAGTGATGACCGCCGTTTCCGGTGGCCCTTTCCGCTGGGCATTCACAATGAAGGATGGTTCGACCGTTCGCTTCCAGATTGAACAGCTGAAGCTGGGCAACAAAGCGGTTCGCGTCAGCTACCACGGCTTGGGCATGCACGCGGGCATCATGGATCCTGAGCAAGGCTTGATCGTAGCCTACGGCCATGGCCCGAAGGAGTTCACCATGCGCTACAAGGGTGACGTACCTCACGCGAATCTGCTGGGTACGAATCCTTGGATGGACTTTAAAGGCGAGATGCCTAAAGCGTTGGACAAAGCTCAGTAACTCTCTCTGAGACACATCAACCATCGATCGGTAGGGGTCGCCTAGCCCTTATCTGATCGAGGAGACAATATGATTCCTTTCAAAGTGAAACATCTGGATCACGTCGTCTTGCGCGTTCGAGACATGGATCGCAGCCTGGCCTTTTACATCGAGATACTTGGTTGCGAAGTGAAAAAGCGCCGTGATGATTTGGGCATGGTCCACCTGCGTGCAGGAGCCTCGATGATCGACCTGGTGGACGTTACCGGCCCGCTAGGTCAACAAGCAGGAGGCCCTGCCGATCCACAACATCGAAATGTCGACCATTTCTGCCTGCGGATCACACCCTTCAATGAGACCGACATCCTTTCCCACCTACACAGCCAAGGTATACGGGCCGACAAAGCGGTGAAGCGATATGGCGCTGAGGGTGACGGCCCATCAATCTACTGCTTCGATCCAGATGGTAACCAAGTGGAGCTCAAGGGCCCCTCTGAGCCATGACGGGTTTAGTGGGACACGCCTGCCTCTCCATCAATCGCCTTGGGCTGATGGGCTTCGACAAAGCACTTTCGAAGCCAGCCTAAGGCAGGGTCACCATCTTTTCTCACATGCCAAGCTTGCTGATAAGCGATTTTCGGCAACGTTAAGGGCGGTTCAAAGCGTCGCAGATTGGGAAACCTCCCCATTGAGCCAAGCGCTTTTTCGGCAATCGTAAGTATGAGATCTGTTCCTTCGATCAATTCAACTGCCGCAGTCCAGTGAGGAAGGGCCAATACGATGTTTCTACGCAGCCCCATAGCGCTGAGTGTTCTTTCGATTTCATCGTTTGCGTCTGGCCGTAGTGCCAACATCACATGCGGCCGGTGCAACCACTCCTCAAGAGACATCATTCCATCTGCCGGCAGAGCAGATTCGTCAGCCACACATACGAACTGATCAGGGAATAGGTCTTCGACCATGATCTCTTCTGGTGTCTTCGGAAATATCCCCAGTGCGAGATCTAGTTCACCATCAATCAGTTGGGCGTGCATCGTCTCACGGCTTGCTTGGCTCACAGCCAATTCGATCCCTGGGGCCTCAGCCCTGACCCTCCGGACCACCGAGGGGAACACTGTTTTCGCGGCGTAATCCGAAAGTGACAACCGGAGCCTGGCACTTGCGATTGCAGGATCAAAGTCAGCCTCAGCGAGCAGGCTGTTGAGCCCCATCAGGGAAGCCTCCAATGGACGTATCAGGGCCTGTGCTTTAGCTGTAAGCGCCATGTAGCCATCCCGACGAATAAGTAGCTTATCGTTGAAATGAACACGCAGTTGGGCAAGCGAGTGACTGACGGCTGGCTGGCTTTTATGCAGCCGCACTGCCGCTCGGGTTACATGACGCTCCGTAAGCAATGCATGCAAGGTCAACAGCAGGTTCAGGTCAATTCGACGGAGATCGTCCATAGATATTTCCATTAACGCGTGGCGGTCAGCTCAGGGTTAGCCAATAGCTCCAGGTGAGCGCAGCCCCCGACAATGAGCTAGCACTATCGAAGGTGAGCTGTGGAGTGGGAGTAGGCCGCGCCTGCAGAGCAGTGGCCACACGATACTGAGAATAGCCGGGTAGGGCCATCGGGGCCGACGAGGATGGGCAGTCTCCAGAGTTTTCAATCCGGGGTGATGAAACGATGGCGCCATTTCCCTTGAGCGCCATCGTTGAGGGAGTGTCCTTGCTGAGGTCTCGCTCTGTTATGCGAGGAGCCTCTCCGTGCAGGAATGTGTTGCCTTAATCATCAGACACCAAGATCGTCGCCCCTCGGCGCGGGCTGGCCTCGGCCGCCGCAATCGCATCCACCACGCTGGCCAGCGGAAACTCGCTGTATCCACCGAACAGGTGTGAGGACTGTCTTGCGAGGTCGAACAGCGTGTTGAAGTCTGCTGCCCGTTGTTCTGCCGGCGTGCGTGTCGCCCAACCCATCGCCGAGCAGCCTCGGATCGTCAGCTCGAAGGAGGTCAGGAAACCAGAGGAGACCGGCGCCGGAGTCGGATCCAGTGCCCCGTAGGTGATCAGCGTTCCTCGTGGAGCCAGCAGCGCCAGCAACTTGGGCAGCATCTGGCCGCCGATCGGATCTATCGCGACCAACGGAGCCTGGCCAGCGGCTCGTCGCACGGCGTCTTGCCAGTCATCGCGATCCGTGCCGATGACCGTCAGATCACCGAAACGCTTTGAAACGGCCCCTCCATCGGCATCTCGCCGCACCAGGCCGATCACCTTCCCGCCAAGGGCGCGGGTCAGTGCGATGAGGCTTTGGGCCACCCCGGAACCTGCAGCAGTCACCAAGATGGTTGCCGGCGCTTCTTGGCTGCCGATGGCTTGCTCTGCGGCACGCAAGAGCATGAGCCCGGTGATGCCATTGGTTGCCAGCTGAGAGGCGACGGCATCGTCTATGTCATCGGGTATGGGCATCAGGGTCGCGGTCGGGACGCAGACACGCTCTGCCCATGTTCCCTTCGCGTGATAGACGATCACACGGGTGCCCACCTGGATGCCTGTTGCACAATCGTTGCCCGCACCAACGGACTCCACCACACCGACGCCGTCGATGCCTGGAACCCCCGCATTGGTGAAGACTTCCGCCGGGAGATAACCTCTGATGGTCTGGTAGTCGGCCGGATGAATGATCCGCTTGTGAATTCGCACAATGGCCTCGCCTGATTGAGGCGCTTTCGGGTCATTGACTTCATCTAACTTTAATACGGCGCGCGGCTCACCGCTCCCGTTCATCATGACGGCTTTCATTATCACGCTCTCACTGTGTTTGATTAATGGCTGGACTGACTTCAATCGTGCAATTGAAGGTCTTTAAAACAAGTGTGAAGTTGGAAGTTGCTGGCGTGCCAAGTTACGGCTTGCTGCTCATGGCGCGAAGTTTCGCGAGTGTGTTTCGCGAATCGTGTTGTTGGGGCTGCACTGCGAAAATCCTCGAAGAACCGTTTGTGTTGGCTGAGTCTACTCCTTACGATTGATACGTTTAGCCAGCCTAATTCGAACAGCCCGTACGGAAATCCGAACAATGCGACCAGACCTTCAAGACCTCACTACATTCGTCGCGGTCGTGCGTGCAGGAGGGTTTCGCGATGCCGCGAGGGCGACCGGGATCAGCGCTTCGACCTTGAGCGGCGCGGTGCAGCGGCTCGAAACCCGACTGGGCGTTCGCTTGCTGCACCGCACGACGCGAAGCGTTACGCCGACGGATGCGGGCAAACTGCTGATCACGCGCCTTGAACCTGCACTCGGAGAAATCGAGGCCGCGCTCGATGTGGTCGATGGGCTCCGTGACCGTCCTTCGGGAACTTTGCGACTGAATGTGCCGATCAGTGCAGCCCGCCTGACGCTTCCTAAAATCCTGCCTGGCTTCATGAATGCCTACCCGGACATCCGGGTGGAGGTGGATGCGGAGGATCATCTGGTGGACGTCCTGGCGCTGGGGAACGATGCAGGAATCCGCCATGACGAAAGGCTCGAACAGGACATGATCGCAATCCCCATCGGCCCGCGTACCCAGCGGTTTGCGACGGCCGCTGCACCGGGCTATCTGGATGCGCACGGACGGCCTGCCCACCCTCGGGAACTGCTCGGCCACGCCTGCATCGTGAACAGGTACGTCGGCGGAGCGCTGGCCAGCCCCTGGGAGTTTGAGCGGGAAGGGGAAATCGTGCGGGTGGAGCCTCAAAGTCGATTGGTGGTACGGGTGGGAGGTGCCACCGACCTTGCCGTGGAGGCAGCGCTTGCGGGTGTCGGGGTCATCCACCTTTTCGAAGACTGGCTTCAGCCGCATTTGGACAGCGGTCGCCTGGAGCCCTTGCTGGTGGATTGGTGGCAGCCGTTTTCGGGACCGTTCCTCTACTACTCCGGTCGACGCCTTGTCCCGCCACCGCTGCGCGCCTTCATCGACTATGTAAAGGCCTTGCCTACATGAAGGTCTGCCGATCCTTCATCAAGCGGTATCAAAGGCACGCGTGACTCTCAGGGTGTCGACACGGCTAAGACAGGCTCTTTATCACGCCATAGGTAATGCTTCGCCACTCGGTGGCCGTCACTTCCTTGAAGGGGGCATGTCCCACGGATGCGCTGGATATGACGACGTCAGGCGACAGCGTTTGCAGTCGCTTCAAGCTTTCAATGAGGTCCGCCTTCGAGCCACCGTCGCCACGGTTGATACGGGACTCCCAAGCGCCATTGCTCATGTAAAGCGTGTCACCGGTCAACAAGTAGTTTTTACCGTGAGGCGACCGGACAAAGAAGCAGACACTGCCGTTTGTGTGGCCTGGTGTCGGTATCACTTCAATGTTTCCGAGGCGCACTTCGGCCTGATCAAATACTTCATCGACGCTTGTGTATTTCCCTACCGAGGGTGCCTCAAGGCGATGGCACAGAGTGTGTGACCTGAAGTGTTTCTTTATCTTGTGGAGTTCCGGGCCGGCTTCGTCCCGATGGCTCAGAAACTGGAAGCGAACGCCGCCCAAAGCGTCGATCGCCCGGTATTCAAGCGTTCCGGAGCTATAGAACAAGATGTTTCCACTGTTGGTCGTCAGCAGGTAAGCGTGAGAGGTCACGCCGAGAAAAGGATGCTCAGGCGTTGTCTGCCATAGGTCGGGATATATTTGTTTCATTTGCACAACCTTGTAAGCGCGCTGTCACGCGTCGCCGCAGTGAAACAGCTGTATGGGTGGATCCACGTGAATCCGGACCGATTTTAGCTTTTAGGCATGGCTCACTGATTCCGACAATCTCGTACAGCCTGTACGGAAAACCGGACATCTGTCGAACACGCCGCTTACACCCGGCATTCCCGAGCGGAAGGGCAGGCAATGACTCGTCAAACCGAAGTCGTCATTTTCGCCGGTGACTGATCACGTGGCAGACTGGTTTTGTCCGGGAGCGGTTATTGGTGCGGATGATGGAGAATGAATGTTCCGACCTGATCGCGGATTCCCTTCCAAGCCGGGGTTAAGGGCTATATTGAACAATGAGGTGTTTTCGGAAGACTGGCGAGTCTCCAGCAGTCGACGAGGCAGACCATCAATCCGATATTGACCAATCGTGATCTCGCTCTGCTTATCAGGGACGAAAAATGGATACTTTTATCGGCGTGTGTGCGGGTGTCATTGGGATCATTCTCGGTGTGATCGGCGTTATCGCGTCGCTGCATCCACCCAAGGCAAACAGCACAAAAATGCTCGTGATCGGCCTGTTTGTGGTGCTTTCAGCGCTTGCTGTCACTACAACGATAATTGATCGCCAATGGGCGCAACGACAAAGCCTGGAGGTTGAGCATACGCTGAGTTCGTTGAAGGGCTCTTTGTCCAACCTCACCGAGCTGAATGCCCAGCTTTCTCGAGATAACGTGGATCTTAGGGAAAAGATAGATGAAGCGGCGAAAGCACCTCAACGTTTAGCCTTACAGCAAACTCTGAAACACGATATTGAACGGCACCTTGAACAGGTTTCGGAGTTCATAAGCACCAAAACTGAAGAATTCGAAAAAGGAAATTGGCAAGCATCAGGGGAGGAACGTGTCAGGCAAGTAGAGCGTTTTCGCAGTCAGTTGGCAGGGGAGTATGTGTCGAAGTTCTTTTTCAATACACGTGCATTGCTCTTGCGTGCGGTTGAATTGGAGTTAATTCCACCACGGGATTTTGCTATTGATGGAAGGTTCATTGAGGCAGGGCTCATTCCCTATCTGGATGACCTTAGGGCGCTTCATGAAAAGATGCCTGACTGATAACGGTTGCGGGCCGGTCGTAGTGTGGACGAGATCGCTTTCGGTAAAGTCGGCTGCTGATATTGCTGCCTTGGATTGAACGGTAGGTTGTTGGAAATGGTATATGCCAGCGCCCGGCGCTGATGAGGCAAAGCCATGCCGCGTGTTGGGCGGAGCATGGCTTTAGTGCGCTTCAGGGGTGAACTGTATGGACTTCGGATGTCACCCTAATGAAAAAACTCAAATTTTGGATCGGCCGAATTTAAGTCAATCGTTACCGGCTTCTGACTTTTAATGGCTCCTGGGACTGGAGGGCCTTCGGTAATGCTTCGATTGATTATTTCGCCCGTTCGAACATCGAAGACTTGACGTTCCTTTATGCCGTTAAAATAGTTTCGCTCTCGGATTGCATTGTTCCCGTCAAAGCTGTCCATCTGCTTGTAGCCGCCATCGAGGGCTTGAAAGCCCCGCCCCGAATCAGCATAGGCGCTCATGATGATCGAATTGCCGGATGCCAATGTAGATGGCTGGCTAGGAAAGGCAAACCACTGGCTCATATTTCCGTATTGGATGAAAACATCACCTTCATCCCAGACGGAAAAATTCACCTGATAGTCTGCGCCGCCTCTTTTTATTGATACGGGAAGTTCGTTTACTGGTTTCTTTCCCCAATATTTTTTGAAAAATTCTACATTGATTCTTTCTGAGTCGGTTCTAGGAAGTTTGTTGATGCTTGCGTAGATGGCGTATGCGGAATTGATCAGTGAAGGAATGACTACCAAAACGCCTGCCAGTCCTACAATTGTCTTTTTCAGCTTGCTCCATCCGTCGTTCGGTTCTTTGTCCGCCATTTTAACAGTCCTCCATGCCATCGCTTCACTATGGGGTGGGCTCCATGGGGCTGAGCATCACAGATTGTAATTTAGCCCGCATCGGCGGTTTCGCCAGTTTAAGAATGCGCTGCATCAATGGCTATGGAGTCAGTAGCATCGAGTTCTAATAGAACATTAGCTACTCGCAATGTTTGCACTAGAAAAACAACGATCAGCTGTTGGTATTAAGTAGCTGACTATTTATAAGCCCGCTGCTTAAACACTTGGCATCGTTGTTCGGCGAACGACAGCGCAGCGCCGAAATGCAGGCGCGGCTGTTCGATCCGTGGCTGTTGCGGATGAGGCGTTACGCAAGGAGCGTGTCGGTGTGGTTGAGAGGGGCACTGGCGTGAAGGCGAACGGACAGCCTAAGGCGCCGGCAACTCGACCCGCGCCACCAACCCCGTCCCCGGCCGGTTGTGCAGCGTCAGTTCCCCACCTTGCTCGCGCACAATCGCCCGCGCCGACGAGAGCCCCAGGCCGACGCCGCCGGTGTCGCGGTTGCGCGAGGTCTCCAGGCGCACGAACGGGTCGAACACCCGTTCCAGCGCGTCTTCGGGGATGCCCGGGCCTTCGTCGCTGACCTCGATGCAGATCGCGTGCGGGCCGACGCTCAGGGCGATGCGCGGGCGGCGGGCGTACTTTTCTGCGTTCTCCAGCAGGTTGACGATCACCCGTTTGATGCCCAGCGGGCGGCCGTCGTACACCAGGCGGGCGGGGCCGCTGAAGTCGACGTCGATGCCCTGGTCGCGGTAGTCGTCGACGATGGTTTGCAGCAGCTCCGACAGGTCGAACGCGGTCGGCGCTTCCGGGCGGGTGTCTTCGCGGAAGAACGTGAGCGCGGCGTTGATCATCGACTGCATTTCTTCGATGTCGCGCACCAGTTTGTCCTGTTGGCTGAGGTCGTCCATGAATTCGCTGCGCAGGCGCATGCGGGTGAGCGGGGCGCGCAGGTCGTGGGAGATCGCCGCGAGCATGTGGGTGCGCTCGCCGATGAAGTGCTGGATCTGCGCCTGCATGGTGTTGAAGGCGATGATCGCCTGGCGGATCTCTTCCGGGCCTTCGGCCTTGATCGGCGGTGCGTGCAGGTTGCGGCCGAAGTGCCGGGCGGCGCTGGCGAAGCGTTGCAGCGGCCGCGCCAGTTGGCGGGTGGCGACCCAGGCGACCAGCACGGTGGCGATCAGGCCGAGCAGGATGACGATGGCGATGCGGGTGTGGATCTCCAGGCCCCAGCTGCGCGCCGGCGGCGTGAACGACAGCCAGCTGCCGTCGGCCAGCCGCAGGAGGGCGACGTAGCGGCCCTCGGTGCTGCCCGCCGGCCAGTCACTGGGGTTGTAGACCTCGATCGTGCGTCCGGTGCCCAGCAGGGTCTGCAGCACGGCCTCGCGGCCTGCCGAGGCGTCGTCGTCCACCTTGATTTGGCTGCCGTCCCCCGGCAAGCCGAAGTCGGCGCGTTGGGGCTTCCAGACCACATGGAGCATCGGGCTGCTGGCGGCGTTGGCCAGTTGCGGCCGCAGCGGGGCGGGCGCGGCGTCGATCACGCGCACGGTCATGGCGATCTGCTCCAGCAGGCCGGTGCGTTCGATGGGCGGACGCGCCCAGATGCCGGCCACCTGGACGAACAGGGCGTTGAGGGCCAGCGAGGCGACCATGGCCGCGACGATGGTCAGCGCGATGCGCCGACTGAGGGTGTCGCGCTGCAGCAGTCGGCGGATCATGGGCGGGTGACCTTGGCGGAGAACATGTAGCCGCCGTTGCGCACGGTGCGGATCAGGTCCGGGCGTTTGCTGTCGGGCTCGATCTTGCGCCGCAGCCGGCTGACCTGCACGTCGATGCTGCGGTCGTAGACGTCGTGGCCCTGGCCGTGGGTCATGTCGATCAGTTGCTCGCGGGTGAGGATGCGTTGCGGGTGTTCGAGGAACAGCACCAGCAGGTCGAACTCGCCGCCGGACAGCGGAATCATCACGTTGTCGGGGGAGCGCAGTTCGCGGCAGGTGATGTCCAGCCGCCAACCGGCGAAGCCGATCACCGGCCGCGTGGGCTCGCTGGCCTGGGCGGGCCGTTCGCCGGTGCGCCGCTGCACCGACCGCAGCCGGGCGAGCAGTTCCCGCGGGGCGAAGGGTTTGGTCACGTAGTCGTCGGCGCCCAGTTCCAGGCCGACGACCCGGTCGCTGAGCTCGCCCATGGCCGTGAGCATGATGATCGGGATGCCCAGCTGCGTGTGCACCTTCTGGCACAGGCTCAGGCCGCCTTCGCCGGGCAGCATCAGGTCGAGGATGATCGTGTCCGGCCGTTGCCGGGCAATCGCCGCCCACATGGCCTGGCCGTCGGCGGCCACGTCCACCTCGTAGCCGTGCTGGACGAAGAACTTCTTCAGCAAGGACAGGATTTCCACATCGTCGTCGACGATCAGCAGTCTGCTCACGTTCACCGGGTTCCTTGGTGGCCCAAAAAGAGGTGCGACTCTAAAACCATTCTGGTGTGCGGGTCATATATTTCAATCGAGCAACATTTCTGCGGCCCGGACATCAAGCGGACATCCTGCCGCAAAACCCCTCGTGCACTCTGCTCGCCATTCCAAACGAGGGGGCTTTATGACGATTCCCAAGAGCACATGCATTGCCGTCCGGCACGCCGCGCAGCGCCCGCTGGTGCTGCGCCAGCGCACCACGGTGCCCAAGCACGACAAGCCGATCCTGTTCCAGGAGTCCTGCCTGGCCTTGACCGACGATCAGAGCCAAATCGTGCTGCGCCGCTATTTCGAGCGCTACAGCCCGTCCGGCACCGAGTGGGTGGAGTACGCGCACACCATTCCGACGGCCGACCTCATCCACTGGATCATGACCCACGGCCAACTGCGCGTCGAAGGCTCGGAAACCATCCCGCCTGCCCAAGCCTCTGCCTGACGTACACCAAGGAATTGCACGGATGAAAAACAGATATTCGGTTTCGCTGCTGTTTGTCGCCACCCTGAGCCTGTCTGCGTGCAGCAGCAAGAAGGTCGAGCCGGCCACGAACGCGGGCTTTCTGCGCGACTACAGCGTTCTGAAGGAACACCGCACGCCTTCCGGCCAGACCGCCCTGAGCTGGGTCAGCCCGGCACTGAAGCGGGGCCGGTACAAGCAGGTCTACATCGCGCCGAGCCGGTTCTACCCCGACGTCGCGCCGACCGAACGCATCCCCCAAAGCACGCTGTACACCGTGACCGCCTACTACGACGCGGCGCTGCGGTACGAACTGGGCAAAGTCGTGCAACTGTCGTCGAAGCCCGGCCCGGACACTTTGACGGTTCGGCCCGCCATCACCCGCGTCGCCGCCAGCACCCAGAGCCTGCGCTTTTACGAATGGCTGCCGGTGACGCTGGTGGCCGCCGGCGTCAGCACCGCCACCGGCATCCGAGACCAGGACAGCGAAATCACCACGGAAGTGTCCTTCGAGGACGGCGCGACCGGCGAGGTCGTCGCCCAAGTGATGCGCAAGGGCACCGGCATACCGCTGGACGACGACAAGCAAGTGATGACCGCGGCCAACGTCAAGTCGGTGCTGGACGGGTGGGCCAGTGATCTGCGGGAGTCTTATGTGAGGGGGTATCGGTGAGGGGCGTAGGCGCCGAAGGGTAGGGGCTGAGGTTCGGCCTGTTCTGGCGCTGTTTTGTCCGGGGTTCGGCGTGAGTCGGGTCCGGTCTTTCGGGTGCGACGGTATGGAATAGGGGCGTTTGTTTCGGCTTGGGTTATCCTGCGCTCTCCAAGGAACCCTCTCACAAGGAAGACACCGTGAAAGCATTCGTAGCCGTGGCCCTGTTGGCCGTCCTCGCCGGTTGTGCGTCGAAGGGGAAAAGCGACGCAGAGATCTACTCCGAGGCCGCCAAGGCCCATGTCGCGACGCTGCCTGCGGGGCAGGGCAAGTTCAGTTTCCCCAGCACCAAGATCCTCAGCCACGGGCTGATCAGCGACAACCTGGCGATTGCCGCAGGCGGCGGCGCCAACGCGGCGCAGCTCAAGCAGGCGTTGTTGATGGCCAAGGCCGGCGGCGACAGTGGCTTTCTGATCATCGGGGCGGCGACTTCGCTGGACGTGGCCGTGATCAAGAACGCGGTCGATGAACTCGACCTGAAGGGCCTGCGCATCTACTACGCGGGCGGCGAGTCCCAGAAGGATGACGTGCGCAGCGCCGTTGAAAAGGCCCAGGCGCAGTTTCAGTACATCAGTGTGCAGTGACAGGCACACAGACAACAAAAAGCCCGGCTGTTGAAGCCGGGCTTTTTATTGCGCGCGTTGATCAAACCCATGGATTCAGACTGCCCGACGTTCGGCCAGACGATCTGCGCCCCCTTCGGCGATGGCGTCGCTGAACAGCGGATCGGTCTCGGTGGCGGCAACCGCGTCGCTGAACAGCGGGTCGGTCTCGGTGGCGGCAACGGCATCGCTGAACAGTGGATCGGTCTCGGTGGCGGCAACCGCGTCGCTGAACAGCGGGTCGGTCTCGGTGGC
>NZ_JBIVHR010000020.1:31401-33385 GCF_044749305.1 Pseudomonas sp. NPDC089534
GCGGCAACGGCATCGCTGAACAGCGGATCGGTCTCGGTGGCGGCAACGGCATCGCTGAACAGCGGATCGGTTTCGGTGGCGGCAACGGCATCGCTGAACAGTGGATCGGTTTCGGTGGCTGCAACGGCGTCGCTGAACAGCGGGTCGGTTTCAGTCGCGGCAAAGGCGTTCAGGGCGAAGAGCGAGAAGGCGATGCCGAGGAGGGTTTGGCGTTTCATGGTGATCTGCTCCGGTGTAGTGGTTGGGTATGGCGCCGATCCTACGCTCCGGGGCAGATAAGAGAATTTCATTGAGTTAATGGTTGTTATTGATGTGGTCAATTATTGAGGCGAGCAATCGATGGGGCCGCCATCGGTTTGACTTTCCTCCAGACAGCAAAACGCCCAAGGGTTTGGCACACCTGGATGGTTAGGTTGCTTACTGCCTTGGGCGGGATGCGCGGAAGGTTAAGTGGGGGGGATGAGTCGCGTCAATCGCACCTCTCTGGACAAATCATGAGGTGATGTTTCAGATCGGCGATTCACCCCGATTCCAGCAACAGTGTTTGTCCAATCCCCCGATTTTTGCCCCGCCCGTCACCCCTTAGCATCGTCCCCAATCCGTGAATGAACACGGTTCCCCCAGAGACGGTGAACATCATGAACCTCAAGAAAATGGCGTGGGTTGTGCTCCTCGGCGGTTTCGGCGCGCAGGCGTTTGCGGCCACGGCGGACGCCGAAAATCTTCCGGTTGAGACCTACAGCTCCGCGACGCAACTGGACATCGAACACGTGATTTCCATCACCGAGCCCGCCAACGAGTGCGCCCCGGTGCCGGTGCGGATGACGTATGAGGACTCCCACGGCGAGCGGCATGTTTTGCAGTATCAAGTGATGGGATCCGGCTGTTCCAACAGCTGAATCCGGTGCAGGGGATGGAGGGTCGACACTCCATGTCCGCTGCGTTCAAACGGCTTTTGCGCCGACGATGTCTTCATCCGATGCCAGCAGTTGCGGTATCGCGGTCTTGAGAAATTCCACCCAGGTCTTGATCTTCGCATCGACGAACTTGCGCGACGGGTAGATCGCGAACAGGTTCAACTCCTCCAGCCGGTAATCCGGCAGCACCCGCAGCAATGTCCCCGCCCGCAGGCCGTCCACGGCCGATGCGATCGGCTGTATGCCGATGCCCATGCCTTTTCTGATCGCGATGCTCATGCCGTCGGCGGTGTTGATGTGGAAGGGCGACAGGGGAATGGTGATGGTTTCCGTGCCTTCGGGCCCCTCGAATGTCCAGTTCTCCACCGGCATCACCGTATTGACGATGCGCAGGCACTCGTGCGCGCTGAGTTCGCCGGGTGTGGCGGGTTTGCCGTGCTTGGCCACATAGCCGGGCGCGGCGCAGAGGATGCTGTAGGTGATGCCCAGGCGCTGGGCGACGAAGCCGGAATCGGGCAGGTCGCGGGCCAGGACGATGGACATGTCGTAGCCTTCTTCGAGCAGGTCCGGGACGCGGTTGGTCAGGGTCAGGTCGAACATCACCGTGGGGTGGATTTCGCGGTAGCGGGCGATGGCGTCGATCACGTAGTGGTTGCCGATGGCGGACATGGCGTGGATCTTCAGGCGGCCGACGGGCAGGGTCTGGGCGGTGCCGGCCTCTTCGTCGGCTTCGCGCACGTCGTCGACGATCTTTTCGCAGCGTTGCAGGTAGCGCGCGCCGGCCTCGGTGAGCGCCAGGCGCCGGGTGGTGCGGTTGATCAGGCGCGTGTGCAGGCGTGCTTCGAGGGCGGAGACGGCCTTGGAGACGTTGGTCGTGGTGGTGTCCAGCAGTTCGGCGGCGGCGGTGAAGCTGCCGCTTTGGGCCACGGCGATGAAGCAGCGCATGCTTTGGAATACGTCCATCGGGGTCGTCTCGGGTGGGGTGCGGGCATTATAGGGGCGGCGCAAAGGCTTTTTGTGGTGAGGGAGCTTGCTCCCGCTGGACTGCGTAGCAGGCCTTCTTTTTG
>NZ_JBIVHR010000020.1:33482-79456 GCF_044749305.1 Pseudomonas sp. NPDC089534
GCGCTGCGCGCCCCAGCGGGAGCAAGCTCCCTCGCCACAGGGTAATTCACAGAGGCAAGCCCCATAGGTAAGCCAGGGCAAACCATAGGGACGTCCATCGGGGTTGTCTGGGGTGCGGGTATTATAGGGGCGACGCGGAAGCTTTTTGTGGTGAGGGAGCTTGCTCCCGCTGGACTGCGCAGCAGGCCTTCTTTTTGGGGGCCGCTGCGCGCCCCAGCGGGAGCAAGCTCCCTCGCCACAGGGTAATTCACAGAGGCAAGCCCCACAGGGTAAGCCACAGCTGCCGGTCAGCGCTTGTGGGTTTGCGGGATGAAGCCCGGCACGCCGGTCTCGACCACCGAGTTGAAGCGGATCCGGGTGGTGATGTCGTCCTTGATCTCTTGCATCGCCCGCATCGGCAAGGTGTCGATGTCGATGTTTTCCTGGATGTGCCCCGGCGTCGCCGATGTGGTGAGGAACGCGGTGCCGCGCTGCACCGCCCAGGCCAGCGCCACTTGGGCCGGGGTTTTGCCGACGCGGCGGGCGATGCCGGTGAGGACCGCGTCGTCCAGCACGTTGGGCGTCATGCCGTGGCCCAGCGGGGCGAAGGCCAGCAGGATGATGCCGTGGGCCTTGCAGAATTCCAGCATCTCCCACTCCGGCAGGTACGGGTGGGATTCGATCTGCACCACGGCGGGTTTGATCCGGGCGGCGGCGACGATCTCCTTGAGCGCCTCCAGGGTGATGTCCGACAGCCCGATGGACTTGCAGCGGCCTTCATCCACCAGGCTTTCCAGCGCCCGCCAGGTGTCGATCAGGCGCACCTCGCCATCGTAGATAACGTGGCCGAACACATCGCGCGGGTCCTGGTCGTCGCCGGCCTTGAAGGCGAACGGCGTGTGGATCAGGTAGCAGTCGACGTAATCGATCCCCAGCCGCTGGCAACTGGCCTCGAAGGCCGGTTTGACCCGCTCGGGGCGGTGGTTGGTGTTCCACAGCTTGGTGGTGATGAACACGTCTTCGCGGCGCACGGTGCCGGCGGCGAAGGTCCGCCGGAAGGCTTCGCCGATCTGTGTTTCGTTGCGGTAGCGCTCGGCGCAGTCGAAGTGGCGAAAGCCGGTTTCCAGCGCGCATTTGACCGCGTCGGTGGTGGTGCTCAGGTCGCGGAACAGCGTGCCGAACCCCACGGCGGGCATCGAGCCTGCGCCGTTGTTGAGCGGCAGGCGGGTGTCGCGCAGGGTGTCGTGGAAGGCTTCGTAGGTCATGGCGGTTCTCCGGGTGCGGGCGTTAAAGGGTGGTCGGGGCCGGGCGGCTGGCGAGGCGTTGGTCGTGGGCGCCGACGGCGTTGCCGCCGAGGGCCACGTACAGGCGCACGGCGTCGAGGTAGCGCGAGGTCTTCACCTGGATCTGCCCCAGCAGCGCCTGCTGATAGGCACGCTCGGCCTCCAGCACTTGCAGCAGGCTGTTTTCGCCCTGGGCGTAGGCCTGCCGGTTGAGGCGCAGGCTGGTGTCGGCGGCGCGCAGGGCGTCGCTTTGGGCCTGATCCTGCTCGGCGCTGTGGTTGATCGATTGCAGGGTGTCCGCCACTTGGCCGAAGGACTGGATCACCGTCTGCTGGTAGCGGGCGAGCGCGGCGTTGTAGCCCTCGACGGCGGCTTGACGCTCCGCTTCCAGGGTGCCGCCGTTGAAGATCGGCGCGGTCAGCCCGGCGGCGAAGCCCCACAGCGCGGCGCCGCCGTTGCCCGACGCGGCCTGGGCCAGCGAGGCCGACAGTTCGACGTGCGGGTACAAGTTGGCCGTCGCCACGCCCACCGCCGCGCTGGCGATGTGCAGCTCGGATTCGGCTTGCAGGATGTCGGGGCGGGTGCGGGCCGTTTCCGACGGCAGGCTGACCGGGATGTTCGACGGCAGGGCGAACTCGTCGAGGGTGAAGTCCGGCGCGATCCAGTCCGCCGGGCCTTTGCCGGCCAGCACCGACAGCGCATGCCGCGCCGCGTCCCGTTGCTGGGCCAGGGGCGGCAGCAGGGTGCGGTCCTGGGCCAGGCGGGTCTCGGCCAGCGACACGTCGATCTGGGTGCTGACGCCGCTCTGCTGCGCCTTGCGCACCAGGTCGAGGTTCTTCGTGTCGTTGGCCAGCAGGGTTTGCACCGCGCCGATCTGCGCGTTGGCCGAGGCCAGCAGCAAGGCCTGGCTGGCGACGTCGCCGGTCAGGGTGAGGTACGCGGCTTCGTAGCGGTGCCTTTGCAGGTCGGTCGCGGCTTGCTGCTCCTCGACCCGACGCTTGTTGCCGCCGAACACGTCCAGGTCGAACGCGACCCGCGGACCGATGGCATAGAAGTTCGACACGCTGGGCTGCGGGCCGTTGTGGGTGCGCTGGCGTCCGGCGGTGGCGGCGAAGTCCACCTGCGGGTACAGCGCGCCCTCGGCGGCGGCCACCGACGAGGCGGCCTGGCGCAGGGTGGCGTCGGCGGCCGCCAGTTCGAGGTTGCCGTCGATGGCGCGGCGCATCACTTGATCGAGCTTGGGCGAGCGCAGCGCCGTCCACCAGTCGCCGTCGAGGCGCTTGCCCATGTCGAAGCGCTGCTCGGCCTGGGGGTCGTAATGCTGCGAGGCGGTGGCGGCGGGCCGCTGGAAGTCGGGCCCGACGGTGCAGGCCGACAGCGACACCAGCAGGGCCAATGCGCTGAAGGCGGTCGGGATCGCAGACGGGGTGAAGCGTGCAGAAGTGTTCATTGTCCAGACTCCACGAAAATCAGTTGGCCGAAACGGTTTTGCGCAGGAACAGCACCAGCGGGCTCACCACCAGCATCGCCACCAGCAGGATCTTGAATTGGCCCATCACGGCGATGAACGCCGCCTGGTGGGTGGCCAGGTGATTGAGGCCTTCGAGCGCCGGCAGCGAGGTCGGCAGCGCCGTGCGGTAAGGCGTCAGTTGGCTGACCAGCGCCGAATGCACCGCCTGGGTGTTTTTGAAGAAAAAGATCTGCACCACCGCCACGCCCAGGGTGCTGCCGTAGACGCGAATCAGGTTGAACAGGCCGGTGGCCTCGGGGCGCAGCTTCGGTTCGAGGGTGCTGAAGGCGACCTTGCTCAGGGCCGGCATCAGGATCCCCAGGCCGACGCCCTGGATGAACCCGTTCACCGCCACGGGCGTCCAGTCCATCAGCGGCGAATAGCCGAGCATCAGCCAATTGGCGTAGGCCACCAGGGCAATGCCTGCGGCGATCAGCCAGCGGGCGTCGATCCACGCCGGCGCACGGATCGCCAGCAGGAACGCGCCGACCAGGCCGATGCCGCGCGGCACGGTCAACAGGCCCGTGGTGTCCGGCGGGTAGCCGAGGATCTCGTCGAGCATCGGCGAGGTCAGGGCCATGGTCGACAGCAGCACGAAGCCGAAGGCGAAGAAGATCGCCGTCGACAGCAGGAAGTTGCGGTCGGCGAACAGGGCCTTGTTGAAGAAATGCGCCTTGGCGGTCAGCACGTGCACGGCGAACAGGTAGAACCCGAGGGCGCAGGCCAGCGCTTCGGTCCAGATTTCCGGCGAGTCGAACCAGTCCAGCCGTTCGCCGCGGTCCAGGAACATCTGCAGGCCGATCATGCCGAGGGTGAAGGCGCCGTAGCCGAAGAAGTCGAACGAGGGGCGCTGTTCGGCTTTCTTCTCCGCCAGCAACAGGGTAACGGCCAGGAAGCTGTACGCCACCAGCGGCAGGCTGAGGTAGAACATCGGCCGCCAGTCGAAATGCTCGCAGATCAGGCCGCCGAGGCTCGGCCCGCTGACGATGCCGAGCAGCACCAGCGCCGTCCATTTCGGCCCGAAGGCGGGGCGGCGTTCGGCGGGCAGCGTCTCCAGGGCGATGCCCATCGACAACGGCGCCAGCACCCCGGCGGCGAGGCCTTGCAGGATGCGCGCGGTGATGAACGCCAGCGGCGTTTCGGCCAGGGTGGCGAGCCACAGGCCGAGGGCGAACGCGACCAGCGCCGTTTGGTAGACGCGCTTGAGCCCGAAGCGCCCGGCCAGCCACTGCGCCACCGGCGTGGTGATGGCGCTGGCGGCCAGGTAAGCGGTGAAGATCCAGCCGGCCTGATCGTCGGTCATCGATACGCTGCCCTGAATCAAACGCAGCGCGGCGTTGGGCAACGGCAGGTTGGCCGATTGCAGGTAGGTCGTGAGCAGGGCGACGAACCGCAGCGCCCGCGCATCGGCCGTCGTGGACGCGGTGGCGGCGTTCATCACGCGTCACCTGCGCCGAGCAGCGATTTGAACGGATACCACCACGGCGTGCGGTGCCCGGTGTCGACGGTGACCGTGGCGCTGGTGCCGGAGAACAGCGGCAGGGCCGGGTCGGCGGCGTCCAGTTCCAGGCGCACCGGAATCCGCTGCACCACCTTCACCCAGTTGCCGGTGGCATTCTCCGGCGGCAGCAGGGCGAAATCGGCGCCGGCGCCGGGGCTCATGCTGATGACGTGGGCCTGGAACGCGCGGTCCGGGTAGGTATCGAGGGTGATGGTGGCGCGTTGGCCGGGCCGCATGTGGGTCAGTTGCGTCTCGCGGAAGTTGGCCTCGACCCAGACTTCGCGGTCGGAGATCAGCGCGAACGCCGCCGCGCCGTTGTTGACGTAGTTGCCGACCTGCAAGTCGTCGACCTTGGCGACGATGCCGTCCTCGGGCGCGGTGACCGTCGCGTAGGACAGGTACAGCTGCGCTTCGTCGAGCTGGGCACGGGCTTCGCGCACGGTCGGGTGGCTGTCGGGGGCGATGTCCGGGTTGCCGTTGAGGGTGATGACCGTGCTGGCGATCTGTTGCTCGATGGACGCGATGCGCTGGCGCGACACCTTAAGGTCGGTCTCGGCGCGTTCGTACAAGGCCCGCGAGACGAACTCGGTAGCGATCAGCGCCTTCTTGCGGGCGAATTCCTTTTGGTCGAAGTCCGCCGACTCCTTGGCCGATTGCAGTTGCGCCTGCTGCTCGCGGTAGCTGGCCTTGAGGCCGTCGATGCGCAGGCGGGCGTTGCTCAGCTGGGCTTCGGCCCGGTCGACGGCGATCTGCAAGGGTTTGGGGTCGATGCGAAACAGCACCTGGCCCTTGCGCACGGACTGGTTGTCGTTGACGGCGATCTCGATGACCTGCCCGGACACCCGCGCATTGATCGAGGCCTTGGCCACGCGGGCGTAGGCGTTGTCGGTGGAAACGAACGGTTCGCCAGCCCGGTAGTGGCTGTAGCCGACCACCGCGAAGAGGGCGGGCAGGCCGGCCATCAGCCACGGTCGCAGCTTTTGCTTGATGGGCTTTCTCGGCGGCGCGTCGTTCAGGTGCGGGCCCGGATGTTCGTGGGCCGGTGCGGTTTTGAGGTCGAGTTGCGTTGTCATGATCGATACACCCTTGTCCGGGACATCGGGCCGACCGGTGCGCATTCGCCCGCGGCCCTGACGTGATTGGTTGCTGTGAGTCATCAAGTCCATGGGCGGCGGGAGGATCGCTCCACCGCTGTTTCGTCGTCGCTGCACCCGGTCCGAGCGCTGTTACAACAAACCCTGCCAACCAAGGAATTTCTGGTTCCTTGTTTTTGTGCGATGGTGTAAGAATATGAGCGAGAAATTTTTCCCGCAAGGAATTTATACGAGATGGCACAAAATAAACCGACAGCAGGAAAGGGCCGCGGCCGCCCGCGTGCCTACGATCCGCAAACGGCGCTGCAACAGGCCCTGGGCGTGTTCTGGAACACCGGCTATTCCGCCGCTTCGCTGGACAGCATCGCCAGCGCCGCCGGCATGAACCGCCCGAGCCTGTACGCTGCGTTCGGCGACAAGCACGCGCTGTACATCAAGGCGCTCGATCAGTATTGGGACACGGCGCACGCCGCCATGCAGGAGGCGCTGAACGACGCCAGCCTGACCCTGGAGCAGGCGCTGACGCGGTTCTACGAAGGGCAGTTGTCGATCTACTTTTCCGGCGACGGCGCGCCGCGAGGCTGCTTCGCCATCGGCACGGCGACCACCGAGGCGGTGGAGGATCCGGAGATCCGCGAGGTGCTGTCGCGGCGCCTCAGCCAGTTGGATGCGGACCTGGAGCAGCGCCTGCGCCGGGCCGTCGAGTCCGGCGAGCTGGAGGCCGGTGTGGATGCGGCGGCGTTGGCCCTGCTCGCGTCGTCGCTGCTGCACAGCATTTCGATCCGGGCGCGGGCCGGCAAATCCCGTCAGGAATTGACCGAACAGGCCCAAGGCGCCGTGCGGGTGATCTGTGGGTGAGGGTGGCCATGGACGGGCTTGAGGACATTCTGGCGCCGGGGCTGTCCGTGGTGTTCTGCGGGATCAATCCCGGATTGCTGGCTGCGGCCCAAGGGCACCATTTTGCGGGGCGGGGCAACCGCTTCTGGCGCACCCTGCACCTGGCCGGGTTTACGCCCGACGAGCTGCGCCCGGAGCAGGACCGCTCGATCCTGTTGCACGGCTGCGGGTTGACGGCGGTGGTGGAGCGGCCGACGGCGAGGGCGGATCAGCTGGCCGCCCATGAGTTCAGCGCGGCGGCTGCGGCGTTCGAAGGCAAGATCCTGCGGTATGCGCCGCGCGTCGTGGCGTTCTTGGGCAAGGCGGCCTATGCCGGGCTGACTGGCCAGAAGTCGGTGGCGTGGGGGCTTCAGGCGCAGGCGTTCGGCGACGCGGCGGTGTGGATCCTGCCCAATCCCAGCGGACGCAACCGGGCGTTTTCACAGGATCAGCTGGTGGCGGCTTATCGCTCGCTGCGCGAGGCGGTGGCTCAGCGGTCCTGAAGCCAGGTGTTCACCACCCGCCGATCCAGCTCTTCCCAGTCCGCCATGCCCAGCACCCGCGTGGTGTTCAGCCCGCGCAGGTAGCCGCGCAGCTGATTGGCCACCGCCTTGACGCGCTCGGGCTCGGTCGCCTCGCCCAGGGCGGTCTCGTACTCCACCAGGTAGTCGGCCACGCGGTCGCGGAATTCGGGCAGGACGGTGTCGCGGATCAGGTCAAAGGTTCGCACTCGGGGGTTCCTCACGGGTTGTTCTGATTGTGGTCGCACGGCTGCCAGTCTGCACGGCGGGCAACTATTGCTTCAAGTAATAGTGACCATCAAGAAACGCAAGTTCTGCTTTGCGGCCGATGGGCGGAAAATCGCCTCCATCGAAACGCAGCTCAAGGAATTTGCGCGATGAAGACTCTGACCCGACTGGCTATGGTCGCCCTGATGATGGGCGGGGTGGCCGCGACCGCACCGGCCAACGCAGACGACGCCCGGTCGTGCCATTTTCTGCCCGTCGCCGCCAGTTCGGCAGGTTTGCAGCACTCCCAGACCGTCGGCGTGCTGTACAGCGAAAACACCCTGGAGAACCTGCAATACCTTGAGCGCTACCACGATGTGGCGGTGAACGGCGCCAAAGGTGCGCTGGATGCGCGGATCCGCGACGCCTTCGTCAGCAGCTCCGACCCGGAGCTGGCCATCGACTGGCTGATGAGCTCGCTGCAACAGCAGTTTCTCTCGGTGACGGTCTACGACAGCCTCGATGCGCTGGTGCAGGCCCACCCCGACGTGGTGGTGATGCTCGACACCCACAACCGTCTGCTGACCCAACGCAACAGCCAGGTCGAGGCGCGTTTCGCCGCACGGTTCTACGACGCCGACCTGCAATACATCGGCAAGGCCGAAGGCGCCGTGGAGAAACAGATGCCGTCGGTGTGGGTGCACAACAAGGCCGCGCCGGAAATCGCCGCGCAGATCGCCCGGCAGCGCGACCTGCAACTGAACGCCTTGAAGCAGTTCGACGACTCGCTCAAGGCCCTGGTGGCCGCCGGCTGAACCGGCCCCGAAAAACATAACGGCAACGACGGCGCCCGTGACGCCAGACGTTGCCGATGAACCGAACCGTTATTTTCAGGATGTGATTCATGCGTGCTTTCTTCTTTCCCGCTTTCGCCTTGGCCGCCGCGACGCTCGCCGGCTGCGCCAGCGCACCGAACGACCCGAGCCTGACCTTGCAGACCCGCAAGACGCCCGCCGAGTACGCCGATTGCGTCGTGCCGAAACTGCAGGGCCGTGCGCTGAACCCGAGCGTGTCGCAGACCCAGCGCAGCTACCGCATCGTGGTGCCGAGCAAGGTCGCCGCCGACAACGTGCTGGAGGCCTACAAGTCCGGCAGCGGCGGCAAGGTGTTCGTCTACGAGCGCCACCTGCTGGCCTCCAACTTCATGCCGTCGAGTTTCGAGCGCGCCGCCCAGGACTGCCTCTGACCCGCAATACCCGCTTGCTCTGAACGCTCCTTTGGTTGGCCGCAACCAACCAAATTCCCTTGCCCCGCTCTGCGGGGCTTTTTTTTGCGCGCGCGGCCGGGCCGGCGTCTACAGTTCCCGGACGTCAACCGGAGAGGTCAGCCATGAACACGGAACCCACCGAATCAGCCTCCGCGCTCATCGACCGACGGATCGCCGAACTGGCCGACTGGCGCGGCGAAACGCTGGCGCATGTCCGCGCGCTCATCCATCAGGCCGTGCCCGAGGTGGTGGAGGAGTGGAAGTGGCGGGGCGTGCCGGTGTGGTCCTGCGGCGGCATCCTCTGCACCGGGGAAACCTACAAGACCGCCGTGAAACTGACCTTCGCCAAGGGCGCCGCGCTGGACGATCCCGCCGGGCTGTTCAACGCCAGCCTGGAGGGCAACACCCGGCGGGCCATCGATGTGCATGAGGGCGAGCGCCTGGACGAGGCGGCGTTCAAGGCGTTGATCCTGTCCGCCGCGGCCCTGAACGGTTCGAAGAAAAAGGCCTGAAGAACGGACGGATCGCGCAGGATCCGGACAGATCGCGCAGGGATTTTCGGCGGGCGGTGGTTTGTCACATAGAGCACCCATGGATTTCCGATAGTGGCCAGCCCAACCGGATTTTCATGAGGCTGCACTGTGTTCCGACGTCTTCTGTGTTCGCTGTCCGTTTTGAGCGTGTCCATCGCCGCGGCCCAGGCCGCTGCCCTCGATACGCCTCGCCTGCAAGGCATCGACAACTTCCGCGACATCGCCGGCACCACCGACGCCTACTCCACGGCCCACGACGGCACGATGCGGGCCGGGGTGTTCTACCGCTCCAACGCGCTGACTCCGGTGGGGGCGGATCTGGCGACCCTCAACGGCCTGGGCATCACGGCCATCTACGACCTGCGCACCCCCAGCGAAATCGCCGCCACGCCGGACACCCTCATCAGCGGCGCCCGTTACAGCAACATCGACATCATCGGCAGCGCCACCTCGGGCGCGAACATCACCACGGTGTCGTTCCACAGCGCCGCCGAGGCCGTCGCGATGATGCAGCAGACCAACCGTGCGTTCGTCAGCGACGCCGGCATGCGCAGCCAGTTCAGCCGCTTGTTCAACGAGTTGGCCAGCGCCGACGGCGCCGCGCTGTTCCATTGCACCGCCGGCAAGGACCGCACCGGTTGGACCGCGGCCGTGCTGCAGAGCATCGCCGGGGTCGACAGCGCCACGATCATGAGCAATTACCTGGCGACCAACGGCTACACCGCCGCCCGCGTGGCGAAGACCCTGGCGATGATGCCGGCGGGCATGGCGGCGATCTATGCGCCGCTGCTCGGCGTCGAGGCCAGTTACCTGCAAGCGGGGCTGGACCAGGTGACGGCCCAGTACGGCAGCATGGACAACTACCTCAAGCAAGGGCTCGGGCTGTCGCAGGAAACGATCTACGTGCTGCGCGGCAAAATGGTCGAGTACAACAGCCTGCCGGGCGAGGCGGGGTTGGCCGGCAACGCCGCCGCCGGGGCGCAGTTCCTGCGGCAGTTGCAGGGCACGGCGCTGTCGGGCACCTACAGCGCCTACAACTACTACCTGCAATCGGCCATCGACGCGGGCAGCCTGGGCGGGGTCGAGTCCACCGTCGGCGGGCAGGTGCATGCCGATGCGGCCAGTTACCTGTTGCGCCAGGGGGCGATGATCGACCGGACGGCCGCGCCCTATGCCAGCGGGACGGATCTGAAGGTTGGCCAGTATCGGCTTTGGACGACGGCGCTGGCGGGGTATCTGGGCACCGACGGTTCCTCCCATGCCGCCAGCAGCAACGAACATAGCCAAGGCACGATGGTCGGGGTGACCCGGCGCTTCACCGAACAGCTCAGCGGCCATGCCGGTTTCGGCTACAGCAAGGGCAGCGTCGGCGGGGCCGGAGGCGAGGCGGACACCGACCTGACGTTTTTCTCGGTGGGCGCACGCTTTGCGCCGGACGGGTTGGAGCGGGGGCTGTTCGTCGATGCAAGCGCCAATGCCGGCTGGCTCGATTACGACAGCAAGCGCGACCTGGGCGGCGGTTTGGGCACGGCCAAGGGCGACAGCCATGGCAACCTGTCGGGCGCGACGCTGGCGCTCGGGCATCGCCTGCCGTTGGGCGGCATGAGCCTTGAGCCGAGCCTTGGCGTGCGGGTCAGCCATCTGGATCTGTCGGGCTTCAAGGAGAAGGGCAGCGAACTGGCCCTCGACGTGGACGGCATCCAGGAGACCCGCCGCAGCGCCGTGGCCAATCTCGACATGGCGTTCGCGCCGGTGCGGATGGGCGAGTGGCGACTGGTGCCGGGCGTGCAGGTGGGGTACGAGCATGTGCTGGGCGACCGTTCGGTCGACAGCCAAGGGCACCTGCTGGGCCTGGACATCGAACAGCGCGCCGCCTACGACAACCGCGACCCGTTCACCGGCGGCGTGAACCTCACCGCCAGCCTCGGCGCACTGAGCCTGGGCGCCGAACTCGGCGCCAGCGGCGGCGGTGACAGCCACGGCTTCGGCGGCGGCCTCAAGGCCAGTTACCTCTTCTGAAGCCTGTGCCATAGGTATCCCGGGTGTTTGCAGGATCCAGGTGCACAACAAAACCTGTAGGAGCTTGCCTGCAAGCGATGAGGCCAGCACTGCTGACCCACCGCCATCGCCAGCAGGCTGGCTCCCACAGGTATCTCAGGTGTTTGCAGGATCTAGGCACACCACAAAAACCTGTGGGAGCTGGCTTGCCAGCGATGAAGCCGGACCAGCCGACATCTCTGTTGCCTGACTCACCGCTATCGCCAGCAGGCTGGCTCCCACAATGGGTCCAGGGTGTTTGCAAAATCCATGTGCACCATAGAGCCCTGTGGGAGCTGGCTTGCCAGCGATGAGGCCATCACAGCCGACATCTCCGGTGCCTGACTCACCGCTATCGCCAGCAGGCTGGCTCCCACAAAGGATCCAGGGTGTTTGCAAAATCCATGTGCACCATAGAGCCCTGTGGGAGCTGGCTTGCCAGCGATGAGGCCATCACAGCCGACATCTCCGGTGCCTGACTCACCGCTATCGCCAGCAGGCTGGCTCCCACAAAGGATCCAAGGTGTTTGCAAAATTCATGTGCACCATAGAGCCCTGTGGGAGCTGGCTTGCCAGCGATGAGGCCATCACAGCCGACATCTCCGGTGCCTGACTCACCGCCATCGCCAGCAGGCTGGCTCCCACAAAGGATCCAGGGTGTTTGCAACATTCATGTGCACCATAGGTCCCACAGGTATCTCAGGTGTTTGCAGGATCTAGGCACACCACAAAAAACCTGTGGGAGCTTGCCTGCAAGCGATGAGGCCGGCACTGCCGACATCTCTGTTGCCTGCTCCGCCGCCATCGCCAGCAACCCGTCTCCTACAGGCGCAAGCCTTTGCGCAGCTGTGCCGGGCTCACGCCATAGGCCTGCTGAAAGTACTGGCTGAACCGGCCCACATTGCTGAATCCCAACCGCAGCGCGACGTCGGTCACCGACGGTGCGCCGTTCCGGGCCAGGATGTCGTGCGCATGCTCAAGCCGTACCCGGCGCTGATAGGCGACGATGGACATCCCCGTGAACCGTCGAAACCCGTCCTGCAAGGCACGCAGGCTGACGTTGCTCAACCGCGCCAGTTCCGCGCCGCTGACCGTTTCGCCGGGATGCGCCCGAAGGTAGTCGATGGCCAGCTTCACCGGCCGAGGCGCAATCGACGGCTCAGGCCGGCGCAAGGCCTGGGAGAAGTTGTGGGGCCAGGCCTCCAGCACCGCGTCCACCAGCATGTCCCGCAGGCGCGAGGGCATCAGCGAGCCGGCGTTGAGCAGCAGGTCGAACTCGGCGCCCGTGGCCAGTTCGATCAGCGCCCGGATGCCCTGAAAGGCCGGACTGTCCAGCGCCACCACCGGCTCGAAGTGCAGCTTGTGCAGGATCGGCCGCCCCAGCAGCGTCGACAGCCGTTCGGTCAGCGCCGCCCGGCTGACCGACAGGCCGTGCTGGGCATGGTTGTCGATGAAGCGCATCGAGCGCAGCTCCGCCTTGTCGATGGCCAGCCCGGTGTGGGTGACGCCGACCGACTCGGTGCGGTGGCTGAACAGGATCTTGCCCGCCGTGGGCAGGACGAAGGTGATCTCATCGAACGGCTCGGGAAACGCCACCGAAAAATCGCCCCGGTAATGCATGCGCCGGAAGCTCACGCCGTCGTGGCGGCCATAGACGCCGCCGATGATGATGTCCTTGGGCGGCGGCGGGGTGTCGGCATAGCGGTTGCCGAACATTCGGGAGAAGACCGCGCCGAACTCGTCGCAGGTCATGTCGCTGGATCGCAGGATGATGTGCTGTCGCGTCGTGCTTGAGAACACCTGGGGGTCGCCTTGGCCGGGGAAGGATGCGTGGATCGCAAAAGCGCACACACGCTAGCAGCCCAGCATGACAGCCCCGTGAACGGCGGCGCCGTCGCGACGGGCCCGATGCCTGCCGCGACGGCGCCGGGCGATCGTCAGCTCAACGTCCCCGGCGCAATCCCCAGCAACCCGGACAAGGTGTTGACGATGGCCTGCTGGCGGGCCCGGTCGGCCTGGTGCTGCGCTTCGGCGGCGGCCACGTCGGCGTCGCAGTGCGGGCATTGCGTCTCGTGGGCGTGGATGTATTGCAGGCAGTGCCGGCACAGCGCCAGTTGCTCGGGGATGCGGCCTTCTTCCGGGGATTTCTGCCCCTGGTTGAGCCAGGCCAGTTTGACCACCTGGCCGCTGTCGCTGACGCTGCTGACCCGCTCGCCGGTGTCGATGCGTTCGGTGATCAGGTCGAAGCGCCCGACGGCGAAGGACTGCGGCGCGGCGTCCTGCAGTTTGACGATGCGTTCGCGCAGCCCGCGCTTCTGCAGCTCCAGGGTGCGGTAGTGGCAGTAGGGGTTGTTGCCGGGCTTGCCCAGCAGCGAGTGCGACGTCCAGGTGCAGCCGCCCCGGCAGACGTCGTTGTAGTAGCAGGTGCGGCAGTGGCCCCACAGGTCGTCGACCGAGCGCAGGCGGCCGAAGTGGATGCCCTCGCTGTAGTGCCAGATGTCGTGCAGGCTCATGTTGCGCACGTTGCCCCCGGAAAAGCCCACCGTCGCCAGGGACGGGCAGCCCTTGACCGTGCCGTCGGCCTCCAGCGCCAGCACGGTCTGGCCGGCGGCGCAGCCGCTCCAGTGCACGCGTTCGTCGCCGAAGCCGCGCCACAGATGTTCGTAAGGGCCGTAATAGCCGATGTTGTTGCCGACGTTCATCAACAGGCCCCGGTCCAGGCCTTCGCGGTAGAGGCGGGCGAGCAGCGGCATCACCTCCAGCAGTTGATAGGGTTGGAGCAGCAGCTCCGGATGATCGACCGCGTTGCCCATGGCCACGGTCAGCTGGATCTGCCAGTGGGTGGCGCCCAGGCCGATGATGGTGTCCATCAGTTCCGGCAGGTCGGGCAGGGTGGCGGCGCCGATCTGGGTGTTGACGCTCACCGCCAGCCCCGACGCTTTCGCCCGGCGCAGGGTGTCCACGGCCTTGTCGAACGAGCCGGGCACGTTGCGCACCGCGTCGTGCAGCGGGGCGAGGCCGTCGAGGGACACGCCGACGCCGTTGAGGCCGGCGTCCACCGCCGCCTGCATCTTGGCCGGCGTCAGGTTGCGGCCGCCGGTCTGGATGGCGCAGTACATGCCGTGGTCGCGGATGGCCTGGATCAGTTGCGTCCAGTCCTTGCGCAGGTAGGCTTCGCCGCCGATCAGGGTGATCTCGCGGGTGCCGAGGGCGGCCAGGGCGTCGATCACGTCCAGGCATTCGCGGGTGCTCAGCTCGCCGGTGCGCCGGTGGCCGGCGCGGGAGCCGCAATGCAGGCACTTGAGGTCGCAGGCCAGGGTGATTTCCCAGACCACATGGACCGGCACGTAGCGTTTGAGGTCGGACTCGCTCAGGTAGCGGGCAGGGCGGGTGTCTGTCATGGCAGGTCCTTGCGCACGGTCGCGTGCGCGACACGGAGGGAGGGCGACAGAAACCCGGCGAGGCCGTCGGGGCCCCGCCGGGAACCGACGGGTCAGCGCGCTTCCAGTCGGGCGATCTCCGCGTTCAGTTGCTCCAGGGCACTGCGCAGCGAGGCCTCGTGGGCCACTTGCTGTTCACCCTGCTGCACCACGGTCTTGAGTTGCGCCACGTCGCCGCCGGCCTGGGCCTGTTGCACGGCCACGGCGTACAGGGGGATGTGCGGATGCGGCACCGGCTTGGCCTCGACAGGGGCGGCCTGGTGCACCGCGACATGCTTCACCGCATTCCACTGGCCCTCGTACTCGTAGCGGTAGTCGGCAAAGCCGCTGGCCCAGTCGTCGCCCAACAGGCCCTTGAGGTGGAAGGTCTGGGCGATCTGGCTGAGCGGGCCGCTGGGGCTGCCGTCGAGGTTGAGGACGATGTGGTGCTCGGCCGAAGGCGCCAGCTTGAGCTGGCTGTAGGTGCCCCAGACCCGGGCGTGGAAATTGACCGGCGGCCAGGTGCTCTGAAAGACGCTGGCCACGCCGCCGACTTTCTTGGAGACGGTGTTGACGACAAGGTCCACGGTCAGGACCGGTGCGCCCAGCAAATCGTTTCTGACGATGAGGCGGGTATGGAAAAGTCCGATCGACATGATGCTGCTCCCTAAAGTGAATGACGGTTCCGGTGGCCGATCAGCGGCTCAGCAGTTGGCTGAGTTCTTTCTTGGCGGATTCCAGCGCGATGCGCAGCTGCGGCAGTTGCTCCAGTTGCTGCTTGCCGAGCTTGGCGAGGTTTTTCATCTGGGCCAGGTCGCCGGCGGCGATGGCGCTTTGGATCGGCGCGGCGTACAGCGGCATGATCGGGCGGTACGGCTCGATCACAGGGCCCGGCTCGAACGGCGGCAGCACATGGGACTGCACCGGTTGCAGGTGCGCCGGCACGTTGTTGACCTCAACCCATTGGGTGCCGTTGAGGTATTGGTAGTTGGCGACGCCTTCTTTCCAGTCGGTGCCGACCACCAGGTGCACCCTGAAATTGACGATGGAGTTGGAGCCCGGTCCGCCGTGGTTGCCCTGGGCGGTGATGAGGATTTTGCTGATCCCAGGCTTCATGACGGTCAGGTAGGTGTACTCGCCCCAGACATCGGAGTGCACGTCGAGCGGTGGGTTGGTCGCCTGGGTGACGGCGGCGGTGCCGGTGACTTCCTGCTGCGGCGTGGAGACCAGCAGGTTGAGCGCCAGGCTTTGCGCGCCGGGCTGGCCCGTGCCGATCCGGTAGCACACCGGGAACAGGCCGACGTTTTGTTGCGAAACAGAACCAGACATGGTGATTGCCTCCATTGCAATGCGGGTGATGGCCTTAGGGTCTTTCCAGACGGGACACTTCCCGGGCCAGGTTTTCGTACGCGGTTTTCAGCTCTTTCGCTTCAGGCTTCGTTGAATCGCGCTGCTTCAACAAACTCTTCATTTTCTGCAGGTTGCCGTCCGTGATCGCGCTCTGGATGGCGACCCCGTAAGGGGGAATGATGTGAGACTTCGAGTCGCTCATGCCGAAGGTTTCCTTGTGGGTTTGCACAACGTTCCCTTCTCTGGGAAGGGGGCTTTTCCTGGGCATCAGGCCGCACGCCGCCGCAAGAAAGACCGCGATGGGCATTCCTGGTCGGGGTGGCCTGATCCGTCCGGATCCGGTCAAAGGGGAGGGGGCGACAGGGTCAGCGCACGGCCACCGCCTCTGGGGCAGGCGGCGTCAGCCGAAGCCGTCGGGGCTGGCCTGCTGGGCGGTCGCGAGGGGGTGTCGCAGCGATAAGGGGGTGGAGCGCGCCTGTGCGTCGGTCATCTTTCTGTCCTTGATAGAAAGCCACGAACCACAGGGATCGCTCGAACGGTCCGCGAGCCTGCGCGTACTTGCGCAGGCACAAGAGACATCCCTGTTTTCCTTTCCAGTGCTGCTCCTGGCGTGCGTCCGGTGGACGGTGGCCGACGTGCTGGCATATCGCTGGCCACGCAACCCTAGATCCGATTGCGGGCGCCTGCCAGAAAAAGCGCTGAACGGTAGTGACCGGTGGGTCACGTTGTCTGGCCGACGGAGCCAGCGCAGCCGGAGGCGGGGTCTCAACGGCTTGATTCTGAACAAGAAAAGGGTAGCGAGGGCGGGTGTCCCGACCCCGTGGAACCATTCGAAATAACGCCGTCCCGATTCAGACGTTTTCCGTTGCGCTCACACCGGCGGCAGGGCGCGCATGCCCCGCATCGGGTCGTCCAACAGGCTGAATTGCTCCACCAGAAAGTCGATCAGCTTGCGCAGCGACGGCAGCATGCCCTGACGGGTCGCGAACACCGCGTAGATCATTTCCGTGCGCGGCGCCCAGTCCGGCAGCACCACGGCCAGTTGCCCGCGTTCGATGAAGTCATGCACCAGCGACATCGGCATCTGCGCCACGCCGATGCTGTCGATGGCCGCGCAGCGCAGCATCGGCAGGCCTTTGGTGATCAGTTGCGGGCGGTGCGCGAGGGTGAACTCCTCGCCGTCCTGGTGGAACAGCGTCCAGCTGTAGTCGCGCTGCGGGCTGCCATGGTGGACGCTGGGGAAACGCGCCAGATCCTGCGGCTCCTGTGGCTCGCCCAGGCGCTTGAGCAGCGCCGGGCTGGCCACCAGGCATTGCGGCCGTTGCGACAGCACCCGGCTGACCAGGTCCGAATCCTGAAGGGGCGGCGGGCGCACCCGCAGGGCCAGGTCGACGCCCTCGGCGACCACGTCCACCTGACGGTCGCAGGCGTCCAGGTGCACCTCCACCCGCGGGTGCTCGGCCATGAAACGGGTGATGAGGGCGCCGACGCATTCTTCCAGCAGCGTGGTCGGGCAGGTGACGCGCAGCACGCCGCCGGCTTCGGCGTGGGTCAGGGCCACGGCGGCCTCGGCGGCTTCCGCTTCCTTGAGCATGGCGCGGCAACGGGCGTAGTAGGTCTGGCCCAGTTCCGTCACGGTGAAGTGACGGCTGTTGCGGGTGATCAGGCGCACGCCCAGGCGCTCTTCCAGCAGCGCGATGCGCCGGCTCAGGTTGGACTTGGGAATGCCCAGGGCCCGCGCCGTCGGGGCGAAGCCGCCGTGGTCCACCACCATTACGAAATACTGAAGGTCATTGAGGTCCAGCACGGGGGACATTCGCTCGGTTCAGGGACGCCCACTATACAAGCGCAAAGGTTCGCCGTGTGGGACGCAGCGGACCGTTTTTCGCCTCTGGCGGGCGTGCCGGCCGAGCCGCAGGATGGGCGGCTTTTGGAGGCCGGCCTTGAACAAACTCAACGAGATGCAAGCGTTCGTCACGGTGGTGGACACCGGCAGCATGTCCGAAGCCGCCCGGCAGCTGGGCGCCGCCAAGTCCATGGTCAGCCAACGCATGGCGCAGTTGGAGAAGCGCCTGGGCAGCACCTTGCTGGAACGTGGGCGGCAGGCCCGGCTGACCGAGTCCGGCGAAGTGTTCTACCGCTATTGCCAACGGATCCTGGCCGAAGTCGATGAGGCCGAAGAGGCGGTGCAGGCGTTCGGCGCCAGCGTCAGCGGCAGCCTGCGCCTGGCGGCGCCGATGGCCTTCAGCGTGCGCTACCTGGCGCCGGTGCTGGCGGACTTCGCGGCGCGCTATCCGCAGCTGCGGCTGGACGTCGAGGTCGACGACCGCCGGGTCAACCTGCACGAGGAACGCTACGACGCGGCGATCCGCATCGGCGAGTTGCCGGACTCCTCGCTGGTGGCCAAGACCATCACCGCCAACCGCCACATCATCTGCGCGAGCCCCGCGTACCTTGCTGCCCACGGCACGCCGCAGACCCCGCAGGCGCTGGTCGGGCATTTCGCGATCCACTACGTGAACCGCGAGCCCCACGGCATGTGGACGCTGCCGGTGAACGGTGGGCTGGAGTCGTTCCGGGTGCGCGGCCGGATGCGCACCAACAGCGGCCATCAACTGATGGAAGCGGCCAGGGCGGGGTTGGGCCTGACCATCCTGCCGACCTTTCTCGTCGCCCCCGACATCGTCTCCGGCGAACTGGTGGAAGTGCTGGCGCCCCATGCGCCGCGCGGTGGCAACATTTCCATGGTGTACCGAAGATCCCAACGGGCGTCGCCCAAGCTGCAAGCCCTGGCCGACTTCCTCGGCGAGCGGCTCGGCAACCCGCCGCCGTGGGAGCGGATGCTGGCGGATCACGCGGCCGCCCGCCGCTGAAACGTTCGGGAAAAACGAAACCGCGATTCGTTTTTCTGCGGCTTATGGGCCTGCCGGGCCTTCCCTAAGCTGGCGGGCGACAGGCGCGCTTCGACGCCTGACAGGGAAGAAACGCAATGAACGATACCCTTGATAATCCTGCCCGCCGCACCGTGCTGGCCGGTGGCGTCGTGGCGGCGGCCACGCTGGCGGCGGGCGGTCTGGCCCAGGCGCTGGAGTCCGCCGACAACCCCAAGGCCGATGCGCGCGCAGCGGTCGATGTGATCATCGTCGGCGCCGGTTCGGCCGGCGCGGTGCTGGCCCGGCGCCTGAGCGAAAACGGCCAGCGGCGGGTGCTGTTGCTGGAGGCGGGGCACAGCTATGCGCCGGACCGTTATCCCGCGACCGTGGCCAGCAGCGACATCGTCGGCGCCAACGGCAATCGCGAGTTCGAGTGGGGCTATACGTCCCGGCCGGGGTATGTCGGGCATCCCATCGGCGCCCTGCGCGGCAAAGTGCTGGGCGGCAGCTCGGCGATCAACGGCGCGGTGGCGATCCGTGCCCGCCGCGAGGATTTCCGACGCTGGAACCTGCCGGGCTGGAGCTTTGAAGAGCTGCTGCCGGCGTTCAAGAAACTGGAACGCCACAGCGGCGGCGCCAGCGCGCTCCACGGCCATGACGGGCCCTTGCCGGTGCGTCAGCTCTCCACCGCCGACGTCACGCCGATGCAGAAGGCGTTCATCTACGCCACGGTCGCCAACGGCTACCGCATGGTCGATGACTTTGACGGCGCCCAGGCCAACGGCGTCGGCCCGTACCCGATGAACATCGTCGATGGCGTGCGGGTCAACACCGGCATGGCCTACCTCACCGACGAGGTGCGGGCCCGCAGGAACCTGCAGATCCGCGCCGACAGCCTGGTGGACAAAGTGCTGTTCGAGGGGACGCGGGCGACCGGCGTGCAACTGGCCGACGGCGAGCGCCTGCTGGCCGGGGAGGTGATCCTGTCGGCGGGCACCTACGGCAGCGCGGCGATCCTGCTGCGCTCCGGCATCGGCCCCGGCGACGACCTGCGCGCCCTGCAGATTCCCCAGGTGGCCGAGCTGCCGGTGGGGCAGCGGCTCGTGGATCATCCGTTCTACTACAACGCCTACGCCGCCAAACCGGACCTGATCGGCCGTCAGTCGCCGGCCATCGGCGCCAAGCTGTGGACCCACAGCCGCAGCGCCGCACCCGGCGAGCTGGATCTGCACATCACCGCCACCCACCTGTTCCCTCATGAGCAGAGCCCGACCCAGGTCGGCTTCGTGCTCGCGGTGGCCTTGACCCGGCCGCAGTCGCGGGGCCGGCTGAAACTGGCCAGCCGCGATCCGTTCGCCGCGCCGGACATCGACCTGAACTTCCTCGCCGAGCCTGCCGACCGCCGGCGCCTGCTGGACGGCATCCGCCTGGCGCGGCGGATCGGCGCCACCGCGCCGCTGGCCGGGCTGATCCATGCCGAGCTCAACCCGGGGCCGGGCAACGATTCCGACGAGGCCTTGCTGGCCAGCGCCCGCGCCACCCTCGACACCTATCACCACCCGACCTCCACCGCCCCCATGGGCCGGCCGGGGGACGCCCATGCCGTGGTCGACCTGCAAGCGCGGGTGATCGGCACGCAAGGGCTGCGGGTGGTCGATGCGTCGATCTTCCCTGACGTGCCTTCGGTCGCCACCAACGTGACCGTGATCGCCACCGCCGAACACATCGCCGGCCTCTACGCCTGATCCCAAGGAGCCTTACCCATGAACAACACCCCGGTCTTGAACTGGATCGACGGCCTCTGGCTGGACTCCGGCGTTCACCACGACTCCCTCGACCCGGCCACCGGCGAGCGCATCGGCCGCTATGCCGAAGGCGGCCTGGCCGAAGCGCAACTGGGCATCGCGGCGGCCCGCCGGACGTTCCGTGACACCCCGTGGAAGGACGACCGCGCCTGGCGTGCCCGCGCCTTGCTGGAACTGGCGGACGCCTTCGAGCGCAACGCCGAAGCGCTGATCGACACGCTGGCGCTGGAGAACGGCAAGATCCGTCCCGAGGCCGGCTTCGAGGTCGCCATGGTGCCGTCCAAGCTGCGCTACTACGCAGGCCTGGCCCGCACCGAATACGGCCGCGCCGCCGAGCCGAAGCCGGGGCGGATCTCGCTGGTGCTGCGTCAGGCGGTGGGCGTGGCGGGGATCATCGTGCCGTGGAATTCGCCGGTGGTGCTGATGATCCGCTCGCTCGCCCCGGCGCTGGCCGCCGGCTGCACCGCCGTGGTCAAGATGCCGGGGCAAACGGCCCAGACCAACGCGTTGGTGGCGAGGATCCTCAGCGAAGCGCCGTCGTTGCCCCGTGGCGCGGTGAACCTGTTCAGCGAGCAGGGCGCGGCCGGCTCGATCCACCTGGTGGAGTCGCCCGACGTGCCGGTGATCAGCTTCACCGGCAGCACCGGCACCGGCCGGGCGATCTCGGCCGCCGGGGCCCGGCACCTCAAGCGCTTCGGGCTGGAACTGGGCGGCAAGACGCCGATGCTGGTGTTCGACGATGCCGACCTTGAGACCGTCGTGCCGGTGCTGGTCAAGGCCCTGACCGTGTTCGCCGGGCAGTTCTGCATGACCGGCTCGCGCCTGCTGGTGCAGCGGGACATCGCCACGGCGCTGACCGAACGTCTGGCCGAACGCTTGAGCGCGGTGCGGGTCGGGCCGTCGGCGGATCCGGCCAGCGACATGGGGCCGTTGATCGACAAGGCCAACGTGCAGCGGGTCGACCGGGCGGTGGAGGACGCGATTGCCGCCGGGGCGCAGGTGATCGTGCGCGGCGGCCCGGTCACCGAGGGGCCGCTGGCCCGGGGCGCGTTCTACCGCCCGACGCTGCTGCGGGTCAGCGACCCGGACCTGGCCATCGTCCGGCAGGAGACCTTCGGCCCGGTGCTGACCTTGCAGGTGTTCGACAGCGAGGCCGAGGCTATCGAACTGGCCAACCGCAGCGAGTTCGGCCTGGCGGCCAGCGTCTGGACCCGGGACGGCGACCGTTCGCTGCGGGTGGCCCGTGAACTGGAGGCCGGCACCGTGTGGGTCAACGACTGGGCGGTGGTCTACGACGAGTTCGAGGAGGGCGGCTTCAAGCAGTCGGGGCAGGGGCGCCTGAACGGTGTGGCGGCGCTGGACGATTTCGTCGAGTACAAGCACATCGCCCTCAACCCTGGCCGGCGTGAGGCGTGAACCCGATGCGAGCGACCCGACCCGTTCTTGTCGCGCTGCTGGCGGGGGCGCTGGCCGCATCCCCGGCCTTTGCCGCCGACCTGTCTCCGTCCGCCACAAGGAGCGCCTCAGTGCTTGAGGACACACTCTATGACGCCTTGCTCGATGCGCTGCACGCGACCTTCGGCCATCACCCCGGCTTTCGCGCGACCCACGCCAAAGGCGTGCTGGTGAGCGGCACTTTCGTCGCCTCGGCGGCTGCGGCGGGCCTGAGCCGCGCCGAACATTGGCAGGGCCAGGCGGTGCCGGTGGTGCTGCGGTTCTCCAACTTCAGCGGCGTGCCGGCGACGGCGGACGGCGACCCGCTGGCCAGCCCACGGGGGCTGGCGGTGCGCTTCAGCCTTTCGGACGGGACGTTCACGGACATCGTGAGCCATTCGTTCGACGGCTTCCCGGTGGCCACGCCCGAAGACTTCCTGGGGTTCTTGCAGGGCATCGCCGCCAACGTCGCCGCCCCGGCGGATCCAGCACCGCTGCAAGCCTTTCTGGCGGACCACCCCAGGGCCCGGCAGTTTCTGGAGGCGCCCAAGCCTGCACCGTCGAGTTTCGTGGGCATCGACTACTTCGGCGTCAACGCGCTGGTGTTCAGCAACCGTCAGGGCAAGGAGCAGGCCGTTCGTTACCGCATCGAACCGCTGGCGCCGGAGCCGACCCTGAGCGACGCCGAAGCCGCCGCGAGGCCGGCGGACTACTTGCAGGACGAACTGGCGGCGCGGCTGGCCAAGGGGCCGGTGCCCCTGCGACTGATCGCCCAGCTGGCGGCGCCGGGGGACGCAGTGGCCGACGGTTCGCTGCCCTGGCCCAGGAGCCGCCGTGAGGTCGAGCTGGGCCGTTTCACCCTCGATGCGCTGCTGCCCGCCGGCGAGCAGCAAACCGCCCAACAGCGTCTGGACTTCAGCCCCGGACGCTTGACGGACGGCATTGCGGCCAGCGCCGATCCGATGATCGTGGCACGCGACCGGATCTACCGGCGCGCCGTGCTGCGCCGGCAGCAGCCATGAGCGTGGAGGCGGCGCGCTGGAAGCAATGGCTGCTGTCGTGGCTGATCGTGTGGCCGCTGTCGGTGTCCATGCCCTGGGCGCTGGCGGCGGTCTTGGAGATGGGGAACCTGCAGGTGCCGGGCTGGCTGTTCAAGGCCATCGTCGCCGGGCTGATCTCCTTCAACATGGTCTATTGGCTGGTGCCCCGCAGCCACCGGTTGATGGCCCGCTGGCTGCTGCGTTAGGCACGGCGCCTGCCCGTTCCCGGCGGGAGCGGGCAGGCGTCGGGTTCAGCTGTGATGGATCTCGCGGTCCTTGGTTTCCGGCATGAAGAAGATGCCGAGGACGGCGGTCATCACCGCGATCACGATCGGATACCACAGGCCGTAGTAGATGTCGCCCGTGGCCGCGACCATGGCGAACGCCACCGTCGGCAGGAAACCGCCGAACCAGCCGTTGCCGATGTGGTAGGGCAGCGACATCGAGGTGTAGCGGATCCGCGCCGGGAACAGCTCCACCAGCCACGCGGCGATGGGGCCGTAGACCATGGTCACGTAGATCACCAGAACCGTCAGCAGGAGCAGCACCATCGGGTAGTTGGTCTTGGCCGGGTCGGCTTTCTCCGGGTAGCCGGCGTCCTTGAGCGCGGCGCCCAGGCTGGCGGTGAAGGCGTCGTTTTGGGTCTTGAAGTCGGCGGCGGGCAGGTTGCCGCCTTCGAAGCTCTGGATGACCTTGTCGCCGATCTTCACCTGGGCCACGGTGCCCGGTTCGGCCTTCTCGTTGTTGTACGGAATCGCCCGTTTGGCCAGCACGGTCTTGGCCAGGTCGCAGGAGCTGGTGAAGCGCGCCTTGCCCACCGGGTCGAACTGGAACGAGCACTGGCCGGGGTCGGCGATCACCGTCACCGGGTTCTTCGCCTGGGCGGCGAAGACGTCCGGGTTACCGTACTGGGTCAGCGCGTGGAAGATCGGGAAATAGGTCAGTGCCGCCAGGATGCAGCCGGCCATGATGATGCCCTTGCGGCCGATGCGGTCGGACAGGCTGCCGAAGATCACGAAGAACGGCGTGCCGATCAGCAGCGAGCCGGCGATCAGCAGGTTGGCGGTCTGCGGGTCGATCTTGAGCGTCTGCAACAGGAAGAACAGCGCGTAGAACTGCCCGGTGTACCAGACCACCGCTTGCCCGGCGGTGCCGCCGAGCAGCGACATGATCACCACCTTGAGGTTTTCCCAACGGGCGAAGGATTCGGTCAGCGGCGCCTTCGACGCCTTGCCTTCGGCCTTCATCTTCTGGAACACCGGCGACTCGCTCAGTTGCAGGCGGATGTACACCGAGATGATCAGCAGCAGGATCGACAGCAGGAACGGGATCCGCCAGCCCCACGCCTCGAAGGCTTCGGTGCCCAGGGCGGTGCGGCAGGCGAGGATCACCAGCAGCGAGAGGAACAGGCCCAGGGTCGCGGTGGTCTGGATCCACGAGGTGAAGAAGCCGCGCTTGCCTTTCGGCGCATGTTCGGCCACGTAGGTGGCCGCGCCGCCGTATTCGCCGCCCAGCGCCAGGCCTTGCAGCAGGCGCAGGCTGATCAGGATGATCGGCGCCGCCACGCCGATGGACGCGTAGCCGGGCAGCAGGCCCACCACGGCCGTGGAGACGCCCATGATCACGATGGTGATCAGGAACGTGTGCTTGCGGCCGATCATGTCGCCGAGCCGGCCGAACACGATGGCGCCGAAGGGGCGCACGGCGAAGCCGGCGGCGAACGCGAGGAGGGCGAAGATGAACGCGGTGGTCTCGTTGACGCCGGCGAAGAAGTGCTTGGCGATGATCGCGGCCAATGAGCCGTAGAGGTAAAAGTCGTACCACTCGAACACCGTGCCCAGGGACGAGGCGAAGATGACCTTGCGCTCCTCCTTGGTGATGCCCTGACGCGTTGTGCTGCTGTCGTCGATTGCCGCCATGGGTCTTCTCCGTCGTGCTTTTTGTTGTCAGGCCGGAGCACCTCTTCAACGTTTTCGTACCCGGGCCCTGGGGCTTGAATCGGATAAGCGCTTGCATGCTGCGTGGACAGATGGAAAGCCTCGCCTCGCGGCGAGGTTTCCTTGAGCATAATCAGCTTCGCGCAGATATCCACTCGCCATCACGGGAAGGCGAGCCCCGGGCGTCAGGCCTTGACCCAGCGCTGGCGGCTCCACGCGCTCAGCGAATCCACGGCGAACACCAGCGCCAGCATCGCCAGGATCACCGTGCTGGCCTGGGCTTCCTGGAACAGGCTGAGGCTCACGTACAGCATCTGCCCCAGGCCGCCGGCGCCGACGAAGCCCAGCACGCTGGCCATGCGGATGTTGTTTTCCCAGCGGTACAGGCAGTAGGCGATCAGTTGCGGCGCCAGGTTCGGCAAGGTGCCGTAGCAGAACGCGAGCACCGGGTTGGCGCCTTGCCGGCGCAGGGCTTCGGCCGGTTCCGGCGGGGTGTTCTCCAGCGCTTCGGCGAACAGCCGGCCGAGCACGCCGGTGGTGTGCAGGGCGAGGGCGAGGGTGCCGGCGTTCGGGCCGAGGCCGGCGGCCAGCACCATCAGCGCCGCCCAGACCAGTTCGGGAATCGCCCGCAGGGCATTGAGCAGCAGGCGCGCGACGCTTTGCGCCGGCCAACCGAAACGCCCGGCGGCGGGCAGCGCCAGCACCAGCCCCAGGCCGGCGGCGAGCAGGGTGCCCAGGGCCGACATGGCCAGGGTCTCCAGCGCACCGTGGAAGATCGCGGACAGGTAACCGGCGCTCAGGTCGGGGCTGAGGAAACGCTGCACGTAAGCGCCCATCTGTTTCAGGCTGGCGGCGCTGCCCAGTTCCGCCAGGTCCAGTTCCAGATAGGCGAACGAGGCGACCACCGCCCACCCGATGGCCACGATCAGCAACGCGTTGACCAAGCGCCTCATGCCAGCCTCCCGCGCAGCAGGCGGCTCAGTTGGTCGGCGCCCAGCACCAGCAGCAGGAAGGTCAGCAACATGCTGGCGACTTCGCCGCCGGCGAACATGCGGATCGACAGGTCGATCTGCTGGCCGAGCCCGCCGGCGCCGACGAACCCCATCACCACCGAGGCGCGGATCGCGCATTCCCAGCGGTAGACCGTGTACGACAGCAGCTCCGACGCCACGTTGGGCAGGATGCCGTAGGCGAATGCGCCCAGGCGCCCGCTGCCGGCCTGCATGAGGGCGTGGGCCGGGCGCTGGTCGGTGGACTCGAAGATTTCCGCGTAGACCTTGCCGAGCATCCCGGCGTAGGTGATCGCGATGGCCAGCACGCCCGCCGCCGGCCCGAGCCCGACGGCCCGCACGAACAGCAGGGCCCAGACGATCTCCGGCACGCTGCGCAGGAAGATCAGCAGGCCGCGCACCGGCCAGCGCAACAGGCGCCCCCAACGGCCCGGACGCCCGCCGCGCGAAGCGGCGGACAGCGACAGCGCACGGCTGGCCAGCAGGCTGGCGGGGGCGGCCAACAGCAGCGCGAGCGTCATGCCGGCGGTGGCGATGGCCAGGGTCTGCAGGGTGGCCTTGAGCAGCAGTAGCACGAAGGCCTCGTCGTGGGCCGGCGGCCAGAAACCGGCCACGAACCGGCCCATCTCGCTTTGGCTGTCGGCGCGCAGCAGCACGCCGGGATCCAGTTCGCTGAGCTGCACGCCCGGCCACAGCAGGGCGATGGCCAGCAGCGTCAGCAGCAGGCGCGGCCAGGCGGCGGGGTCGCGGGAATCGGTGTTCAGCATCGGGGGATCTGCACGGTCAGCGGCGGCACGGGTGTCGGCGGGGATTGCAGTTGTTCATTGGCGTAGAGCGCGTCGAGCCGGTCGCGGTCGACTTCGGCGGCGGGGCAGTCGAACAGGATCCGGCCTTCGCGCAGGCCGATGATCCGCGGGAAGTGCGCCAGCGCCAGATCCACCGCGTGCAGGCTCGCCACCAGCGTGACCCGGTGCTCGCGGGCATGGCGCGAAAGCACCGACAGGGTGTGCCCGGCCAGCACCGGATCCATCGCCGACACCGGCTCGTCTGCCAGCAGCACCTCCGGCGCCTGGTACAGCACCCGGGCGATGCCGACCCGCTGCAGTTGGCCGCCGGACAGTTGCTGGCACTGGCTGAACAGTTTGTCGCCCAGATCCAGTTTCGCCAGCGCCGCCCGGGCGCCGGCCACGTCCAGCGGGCGCAGCAGGCTGACCAGGCTGCGGGCCAGGCTCCACTGGCCGAGCTTGCCGGCCAGCACCGCCGTCACCACCCGTTGCCGGGGCGGCAGGGGCGGCGCCTGATGCACCAGGCCGATGCGTGCGCGCAGGCGCTGGCGCTGCCCGGCGGACAGTTGCCAGGCGCGCTCGCCGAGCACGTCGAGTTCGCCGCCGCTGGGCTGCACGGCGGTGGCCAGCACGTTGAGCAGGCTCGACTTTCCGGCCCCGGACGGGCCGATGATCGCCACCTGCTCGCCGGCGCCGATGTGCAGGTCCACGCCTTGCAGGGCGTGGACGCCGTTGTCGTGGTGCAGGCGTCCCTGGGTCAGGCGCAGGGTCATTTCAGCAGTTCGGCGGCGCGGGCGGCTTCCTCGATGCCTTTGTAGTTGTCCGGGCTGGTTTCGATGAAACGGCTGGCGGCCTGCAGGTCGAGGATCTTCTTCTGCTCGGGGTTGGCCGGGTCGAGGGCGAGGAAGGCTTTCTTGATCTTCGCCGCCAGGGCCGGGTCGAGGGTGCCGCGCACGGTCCAGTTGTAGTCGAAGTAGGCCGGGGTGGTGGCGAAGACCTTCACTTTGGCGGTGTCGACCTTGCCGGCGTCCACCAGCTTCTGCCAGACGCTGGCGTTGAGCACGCCGGCATCGACCTTGCCGGCCTGCACCCAGGCGACGGTGGCGTCGTGGGCGCCGGAGTAGCCGACGCGGCTGAAGTAGGTTTCAGGCTTGATGCCGTCCTTGAGCATGAAATAGCGCGGCATCAGGCTGCCGGAGGTGGACGACACCGAACCGAAGGCGAAGGTCTTGCCCTTGAGGTCGGTCAGGCTCTTGACGTTAGGGTCGGCGGTGATGAACTTGCTGGTGAACTGCGCGTCCTGCTCGCGCTGCACCAGCGGGATCACCGGGGTGGTGGCGTCGGTCTTCAGGCGGGCCTGGACGAAGGTGAAACCGCCGAGCCAAGCCATGTCGAGGCGGTCGGTGGCCAGCGCCTCGACCACCGCCGGGTAGTCCGCCACGGGGACGAACTTCACTTCCATGCCCAGTTGCTGTTCCAGGTACTTGCCCAGCGGCTCGAACTTGCGCAGCAGTTCGGTGGGGGCTTCATCGGGGATCGCGCTGACCCGGAGCACCTCGGCGGCGTTCGCCAGCAGGGTGGAAAGGGACAGGGCCAGGCCAGCGGTCAGTGCCAGGGTACGTTTGAGCATGGAATTCTCCGTTTCATGAGCGTCGCAATCGAAGCGCCCGCGAAGACGCCGGGCGCAACGTCAGGTTAGACGAAACGGGCGGTGTTATACGCACTCATGCCGACGTTGGCGAGTCTGCCGCAGGTGTCGGTGGCCGGCATGTGTGGCGATTTGTTGCGCCTGCTGCCGACACCTTGTCCGTAAGCCCGGCGGCCCGGCTCAGAACGCGTAGGGAATGCTGACCTTGGCCCAGAGCATTTCGCCCTCGGGGCGGTTTTCCACGTCGAACTCCTTGGCCCAGCGGATTTCCGCGCTGGCGTACTTGAGAAAGGTGAAATACAGCGCAGGACCTATGGCGAACACCTTGCCGCGCACGCCGTCGTTCACGTCCTCGCCGGCGAACTGCACGGTGTGGCCGAACTGTTTGTCGTCGGTGGTCTGCTTGAGGAAGTAGCCGTTGACGCCCAGGCGCAGGTTGTCGGTGACGCGGTAGCTGGCCGAATAATCGAAATGGAAGATCTGCCCGGACTTGTAGTCGGTGTCCTTGTTCTTTTCGTTGAAGCTGTAGGTGGTCTTCATCGACAGCTCGGTGCGCTCGGTCGGCAGCCAGGTGAACGAGAACAGCGGCTTGTAGGTCCAGAAGTTGTTGCTGGTGTTGGCCAGGCGTTCGGCGTCGTATTCGCCGGTGGGCGCGGTGATCTCCACGGCGGCGCCGAGGGTGAGGTTCTTGCCCATGTCCCACAGGATGATCGGGGCGAACGTGGTGTCGCCCATGCTTTCGCGGGTGTCGCTGAGGCCGAACGCCGCCACTTCCTGCTTCAGCCACGGCTGGGCGACGTAGCCCGCCAGCCGTCCGCCGAGCACGCGCACCGGGCTCAGGTAATCCAGGCGCGGCACCACGGCGGTGGACTCGATCTCGACGTTCGGCACCTTGCCGCCCAGGGAACTGATGTTGAGCTTGGTCGCCTTGTAGTGGTTGTAGTAGAGGTTGAACGCGACCATGTTTTCCGGAAGGTTGTCGACGTCCAGCGGCAGGACGAAGAAACCGTCGGTGCCGGGGCCGATGTTGTCGACGCCGGACTCGGTGGCCAGGGCGGGCAAGGGGAGGGCGCCGACCGTCAGCATCAGGGCCAACGGGAAGGGACGGATCGCGCGGTTAGGGCTCATGGTTGTCCTCGTTATTATTGTGATGGGGACGCGGCGCGGCCGCACGGGGCGCCGGCAGCCTAGGATCAAGCCTTTGGCGCACGCCGGGGCAGGGTATTGGCGGACACGCAGGGGGGCATCTGCGGACAGACCGCCGACCCTGTGCTAACTTCCTGTGACATAACCGGTTACAAAAATAACAATTCAGCACGATCCGGAAAGTCCAGCCCCATGAACGTCAAAGTCCAAGACCCCACCTACGAACTGGCGCTGGTGTCGCCGTTCCTGCTGCAGACCCTGGCCGAAGTCGCGCAACTCAAGGGCATCCAGCCGGAAACCCTGTGCCGTGGCCTGGGCTTCACCCTCGAAGACCTGCAGGATCCGGCGCAGCGCATCTCCTACCGCCAGGCCGTGGCCATGATCCAGCGCGCGCTCAAGGCCTTGCCCAACCAGGGGCTGGGGCTGTGGGTCGGGGCGCAGAACGTGCTGGGCACGCTGGGCCTGCTGGGCCATGTGCTGTCGCTGTGCAAGACCCTGCGCGACGCGTTCGCCCTGGGTATCCGCCACCAGCACACCTCCGGCGGGATCGTGGTGTCCAGCGTGGACGTGGCGGGGGAGCAGGTGTCCGTCAACGCCGAGTGCCGCTTGCCGTTCGCCGAGGTGCAGATGTTCGCGGTGGAGGAGTTCTTCGCCAGCCTGCTGGTCTACGGACGGGCCTTGGTGGGGGAGGATTTCAAGGCCATCGCGGTGGAATTCGTCCACGCGGCCCCGGATTACCTCGACGAATACCGGCGCCTGCTGGGGCCGGACGTGCGCTTCGGCTGCCTGCACAACCGCATGCTGCTCGACGTGCGCTGGCTGGACGTGAACCTGCCCAACCACCATTCGCTGGCCTTGCGTCAGGCGGTCAAGCTGCTGGAACTGGAAGCGGCGCAGGTGCACCAGAAGCTGGATCTGATCCAGGCCGTGGAGCGGGCGATCGCGCGGGACCTGAGCCGGGGCAGCCACATCGAAAAGATCGCCGGCGACCTGAACATGAGCAGCCGCACCCTGCGCCGGCGCCTGACCGAGCACGCGCTGACCTTCGAAGCGCTGCTGGAGCAAGTGCGCCAGGCCCGCACCATGAGCCTGCTGGCCAACCCGCAGATGCCCATCGAACGCATCACCGAGGAAGTCGGCTACAGCGACGTGCGCAGCTTCCGCCGGGCGTTCAAGCGCTGGACGGGGATGAGCCCCAGCGCGTGGCGCCATGACGGCGGCTAATTGTGGCGAGGGAGCTTGCTCCCGCCGGGGGCGCAGCCCCCAAAGAGCCAGGGCCTGCTTCGCAGTCCAGCGGGAGCAAGCTCCCTCGCCACAGATCCCCTTTTTGTCCAAATCCCCCCTCCGCCGAACACCCTGTGGCGAGCGAGCTTGCTCGCGCTGGGCTGTGAAACAGCCCCTACCATTGCGGACAGGCCTGGGGTGCGCAGCAGCCCTCGCTTTTGGGCCTCACCTGCAATGAATCCCGGATCGCTATGCAGTCCGGCGGGAGCGAGCGCCCTCGCCACGGGTTCTCGCTCAGGGCTTTCTACAGTTAAACTCCGCGCTCTTTCCCAAGGAGTTCACATGAGTCACTACCAGCCGGGCATCCTCGCCACCCCCGTTCCGCCGCAGGCACGCCACCTGTTTTTCGCCCTCGAATCGGTCGAGGCGCTGCCTCAGGCGATCGACAACCTGCTGAACCTGGTGGACGGCAAATCGGCGGTGGTCGGTTTCGGCGAGTCCCTGGCCAAGGCGCTCAAGGTGGACATCGACGGCCTGCGCAGCTTCCCGGCGCTGACCGGCGTGGGCGTGGAGAACCCATCGACCCAGCACGCGCTGTGGGTCTGGCTGCACGGCACCGACCGGGGCGAGCTGCTCAACCGCAGCCACGCATTCGAGGCGGCGCTGGCCCCGGCCCTGCGCCTGGTGCAGAAGCAGGAAGCCTTCCGCCACATGGGCGGCCACGACCTCACCGGTTACGAGGACGGCACCGAAAACCCCCACGACGAGGCCGCCGTGGCCGCCGCGCTGGTGAGCGAGGGCGCGCAGGGCCTGGTCGGCGGCAGCTTCGCCGCGATCCAGCAGTGGCAGCATGACCTCAAGGGGTTCCACGCGCTGTCCGCCGACGACAAGGACAACATCATGGGCCGTCGCCTGAGCGACAACGAAGAGATCGACGACGCGCCGGTCTCCGCCCACGTCAAACGCACCGCCCAGGAAAGCTTCGCGCCCGAAGCGTTCGTGGTGCGCCGTTCGATGCCGTGGATCGAAGGCGACCGCGCCGGCCTGATGTTCCTCGCGTTCGGCTTCTCCCTCGACGCCTTCGAAGCGCAGCTGCGGCGCATGAGCGGCCTGGAGGACGGCATCACCGACGGCCTGTACCGCATCAGCCGGCCGATCACCGGCGGCTACTACTGGTGCCCGCCGCTCCAGGACGGCCGCCTCGACCTGCGCGCCCTGCGCATCGGCTGAGGGCTCGGCATGGACGTGGTGCGGTGGGGCATGATCGGCTGCGGCAGCGTCACTGAACGCAAGAGCGGGCCTGCGCTGCGCAAGGCGCCAGGTTCGGCGTTGGTGGCGGTGATGGGGCGACGGCTCGACGCCGTCAGCGACTACGCCGCCCGCCACGGCGTCGGGCGGTTCTACACCGACGCCGACGCCCTGATCAACGACCCCGACGTGGACGCGGTGTACATCGCCACGCCTCCCGACAGCCATCACGCCTACAGCCTCAAGGTCGCCGCCGCCGGCAAGCATTGCTGCGTGGAAAAGCCCATGGCGCTCAACGCCGGGCAAAGCCGTGAGATGCACCAGGCGTTCGCCGACGCCGGCCTGCACCTGTTCGTGTCCTATTACCGCCGTTCGCTGCCGCGCTTCCGGCAGGTGCGGCAATGGCTGGACGAAGGGCGGATCGGCGAGGTCCGGCTGCTGAGCTGGACGCTGACCAAGGCGCCGTCGAAGACAGATCTTGAGGGCGGCGACAACTGGCGCACCGACCCGGCGGTGGCCGGCGGCGGCTACTTCGCCGACCTGGCCAGCCATGGCCTGGACCTGTTCCAGTACCTGCTCGGCGACATCGTCGACGTGGCCGGTTTCACCGCGCGCCAGGCCGGGTTGTACGCGGCCGAAGATGCCGTCGGCGCCAGTTGGCGGTTCGCCGGCGGCGCCTTGGGCATGGGCTGCTGGAGCTTTGCCGCGGATCGGCGCGAGGACCGGGTCGAGATCGTCGGCAGCCGCGGGCGGATCGGTTTTTCCGTGTTCGATGAGCAACCGGTTGAACTGCATGCCGATGAACACGTCAGCCTGCACATCCCCCATCACGAACATATCCAGTGGCATCACGTCCTGGGCATGAACGCCCACATCCGCGGCCAGGCGCAGCACCCGGCGGTGGCCGCCGAGGCCCTGAAGACCGATTGGGTGATGGACCGGATCCTCAAGCGCGGGTGACGCCCTGCGGCGTCCGGACTGATGCCATCGCCAGCAGGCTGGCTCCCACAAGGGATCTCGGTCGGCTGCAAGGTTGGCGATCACTGCAGAACAATGTGGGAGCCAGCCTGCTTACGATGACGCCAGTGAGCGCACCGCAGGGCAAGACAGTTGTGCCCGCAACCCCGCATCTAAGGTTATGCCCAAACAATATTTCTCAAGCCCGATGCCGCTTCCCTAAGATCACGTCATAACTCGTTATGACAAGTGATCGCCGATGACCGACAACCTCCTTTCCCTGGGCAGCGTCCCGTTGCACACCCAACTGCGCGATGTGCTGCGCACGCGCATCCTCGACGGCCAATACCCGCAAGACAGCCAGATGCCCTCCGAAAGCGAGCTGGGCGCGATGTTCAAGGTCAGCCGCATCACCGTGCGCCAGGCGCTGGGCGATCTGCAGAAGGAAGGGCTGATCTTCAAGATCCACGGCAAGGGCACGTTCGTCGCCAAGCCCAAGACCTTCCAGAACGTCAGCACCCTGCAAGGACTGGCCGAATCCATGACCGGCCGCGGCTACGAGGTGATCAACCGCCTGCGCAGCTTCCGGTTCATCGCCGCCGACGCGCGCATCGCCGAACGCCTGCAAGTGGCCGAAGGCGACACCGTGGCGCAGATCAAACGCGTGCGGCTGATCAACCGCGAGCCGGTCTCGCTGGAGATCACTTATCTGCCCAAGCACCTGGGCGAGCGCCTGGAGAAGGCCGACCTGGTGACCCGCGACATCTTCCTGATCCTGGAGAACGACTGCGGCCTGGCGCTGGGGCATGCGGACCTGGCCATCGACGCCGTGCTGGCCGACGACGACCTGACCCAGGCGCTGGGCGTCGAGGCCGGCTCGCCGATCATGCGCATCGAGCGTCTGACCCACGATGCCGACGGCCGTCCGCTGGATTTCGAACACCTTTACTACCGCGGCGATGCGTTCCAGTACCGCCTGCGGATCGACCGGCAAAAAGGGGAACGCACATGACGCAGGATTCGACGGCAGGCACCACGATCGAACAGGAATACGACATCGTCGTGATCGGCGGCGGCACCGCCGGCCCGATGGCGGCGATCAAGGCCAAGGAGCACAACCGCGACCTGCGCGTGCTGCTGGTGGACAAGGCCAACGTCAAGCGCAGCGGCGCGATCAGCATGGGCATGGACGGCCTGAACAACGCGGTCATTCCCGGCCACTCGACGCCTGAGCAATACACCAAGGAAATCACCGTCGCCAACGACGGCATCGTCAACCAGGCGGCGGTGTACGCCTACGCCACCCACAGTTTCCAGACCATCGAGCAGCTCGACCGCTGGGGCGTGAAGTTCGAGAAGGACGAAACCGGCGACTACGCCGTGAAGAAAGTCCACCACATGGGCGCCTACGTACTGCCGATGCCGGAAGGGCACGACATCAAGAAAGTCCTCTACCGCCAATTGAAGCGGGCGCGGGTGAGCATCACCAACCGTCTGGTCTGCACCCGCCTGCTGACCGACGGGGAGGGCACGGTCAACGGCGTGATGGGCTTCGACTGCCGCACCGCCGACTTCCACGTGATCAAGGCCAAGGCGGTGATCCTGGCCTGCGGCGCCGCCGGGCGCCTGGGCCTGCCGTCCTCCGGCTACCTGATGGGCACCTACGAGAACCCGACCAACGCCGGCGACGGCTATGCCATGGCGTACCACGCCGGGGCCGAACTGGCGAACCTGGAATGCTTCCAGATCAACCCGCTGATCAAGGACTACAACGGCCCGGCCTGCGCCTACGTCACCGGCCCCTTGGGCGGCTACACCGCCAACAACAAGGGCGAGCGCTTCATCGAGTGCGACTACTGGAGCGGGCAGATGATGTGGGAGTTCCACCAGGAACTGGAAAGCGGCAACGGCCCGGTGTTCCTCAAGCTCGATCACCTGGCGGAGGAAACCATCCAGGACATCGAACAGATCCTGCACAGCAACGAACGCCCGAGCCGGGGCCAGTTCCACGCCAACCGCGGCACCGACTACCGCACGCAGATGGTCGAGATGCACATCTCGGAGATCGGCTTCTGCAGCGGTCATTCGGCGTCTGGCGTATGGGTCAACGAGCGGGCCGAGACCTCGGTCAAGGGCCTGTATTCGGCGGGTGACATGGCGGCGGTGCCGCACAACTACATGCTCGGCGCCTTCACCTACGGCTGGTTCGCCGGGCAGAACGCGGCGCAGTTCGTGGAAGGGCGCGGGTTCACCGCACCGGATGCCGGACAGGTCGAGCGGGAGCGGGCGCGGGTGTTCGCGCCGCTTGCGCGCGAGCACGGCCTGCCGCCGGCCCAGGTCGAGTACAAGCTGCGGCGCTTCGTCAACGACTACCTGCAACCGCCGAAAGTGACCAAGAAAATGGAGATCGGCCTGCAGCGCTTCGGCGACATCGAGCGCGACCTCGATCAACTCAAGGCCCACAACGCCCACGAGCTGATGCGCGCCATGGAAGTCAGCGTGATCCGCGACTGCGCCGAAATGGCCGCCCGCGCCTCGCTGTTCCGCGCCGAAAGCCGTTGGGGCCTGTACCACCACCGGGTCGACCATCCGCAGCGCAACGACCGCGATTGGTTCTGCCATTGCCACCTGAAGAAGGGCGAGGACGGGCGCATGACCAGCTTCAAGAAGCCCGTCGAGCCTTACATCATCCCGCTCGACGCCGTTGAAATGCAGGCCTACGACCGCCTGCGGGTCGGCGCCAGCGCCGCCTGAACATCACCCAAAGAGAGCCCGGACCATGGCCCATCAAGCCCAGGAAATCTTCTTCCGCTCCAACGCCCCCGTCACCGTGGACGAGGACAAGTGCATCGCCGACAAGGGCTGCACCGTGTGCGTCGACGTCTGCCCGATGGACCTGCTGGCGATCAACCCGGCCACGCAGAAGGCCTACATGGCCTTCGACGAGTGCTGGTACTGCATGCCTTGCGAAAAGGACTGCCCGACCGGGGCGGTGCGAGTGGAGATCCCGTACCTGCTGCGCTGATCCGTGGCGCGCTCACTGACGCCATCGCCAGCAGGGCTGGCTCCCACATTGGATCGGTGTGGTGCCCATCCTCTGCGGGAGCAACAGTCCTGATCATGTCCTGCGGTGACTGGGCCGGCCTCTTCGCGGGCAAGCCCGCTCCCACAGGGTTTTGCAGTGGTCATAATTTTTGCATCCACCAAGCCCCCTGTGGGAGCTGCGGTGCGACGATTCGACTTGCCAGCGAAGGCGTCATTCAAGGCGCCGCAGGACAGAAGCAAGACAGTTGCTCCCACAGGAATCCGGATGAATGCAGAATCTGCGACCCCTGAACAGTCATGTGGGAGCCAGCCTGCTGGCGATGAGGCCGCCACCGACAACGCAAGACGCCATCCGGCCACCCCCGGACGCCAAGACAAGAACATTCCGCGTTTCCCACCGCCCACCGACAGCGGCGCAAACGCACCGTCCGAACCTAAGCCGTGGTGAGCCCATGACCTCATTTTTTGCTGTGACCGACAACGCCGACATCCTCGCCCTGCAACCGCGCCTGACCGCCGAGGATCCGGGCGTGCGCCGCATTGCCCTGATCGACCTGGCCGACCTCGAAGAGCCGGACGGTCTGCTCTGGCTGGTGGATCGGCTGGCGGACGACCCCGCCGAAGACGTGCGCGCCGAAGCGGCGCGCCTGCTGGAGGCCTGGGAAGACGCGCCGGTGGTCGAAGCCTTGTGCCAGGCCCTGACCGATCCGGCGCCGGCGGTACGGGCCGCCGCCGCGCAAAGCCTGAGCCTGCTCAAGCGCGAAGCGGCGGGCCGGGTGATCCTGCCGTGGACGGCGCATGCCGAAACCGAAGTGCGCACGGCGGCCTGGCGGGCCCTGCGAGAACTGCGCCTGGCCGAAGCGGCGCCGGCAGCGGTGGCGGCGCTCGACGACGCCGATGCGGGCGTGCGCCGCGAGGCGGTGGGGGTGCTCGGCTGGCTCAAACAGCTCGATGCCTTGCCGGCGCTGGCACGGCTGGCCAGCGCTGATCCGGACAGCGAAGTGCGCCGCGCCGCCACCGGCGCCCTCGGGCTGGCGTCCGGCGCCGACGTGCTGCCGGCTCTGCAACGGGCCTTGCAGGACGCGGCCTGGCCCGTGCGCGAAGAGGCCGCCACGACCCTGGGCAAGGTCGGCCACCCCGACGCAGGCCCGGCCCTGATCCAGGCCCTGAGCGACGACTACTGGCAGGTGCGCCTGCGCGCCGCCCGCAGCCTCGGCCGCCTGCGCCATGTCGCCGCGTTGGATGCGTTGATCGAGACCCTCGGCCACCGCATCAGCAACCTGCGCAAGGAGGCGGCGCTGGCCTTGGGCGACCTCAATGACCGCGGCGCGGTGGCCGCGTTGCAGGCCGCCCAGGACGACGGCGACCCGGAGGTGCGCAAGGCCGTGCGCATCGCGTTGAGTCAGTTGCAATGAGCCCGTTGGCCATCGGCAATGCTTCGGTCGGGCAGACATTGCGCTTGAAATGGCCGGACGGGCGCGAACAGCGCCTGGGGCACGTTGAGTTGCGCCGTCGCTGTCCGTGCTCGCAGTGCCGGGCGTTGCGCCTGCGGGGCATGACGCCGCAGGTCGATGAGCGCATCCGCGTCATCGAACTCAACCCCCAGGGCTATGGCCTGCAACTGGTGTTCAGCGACGGCCATCAGCGCGGGATCTATCCGTGGCAGTACCTGGCGCAACTGTCTTGATCCTGCGGTGTTTCGACTGACGCCTTTGCGGGCATGTCGCACCGCCGCTCCCACAGGGTTCTGCGGTGACCTCAGACCCAGCTTTCACCCGAGATCCCCTGTGGGAGCCAGCCTGCTGGCGATGGCGCCAGTCCGGACACCACAGGCCCGGGGCAAGACAGTTGCGCCTACGCTGCCACAAATGCCTGTGGGCGCGGGCTTGTCAGGCAACAACCATTCGCCTGACTCCGCGCTATCGCCAGCAGGCTGGCTCCCACAGGGTTTGGTGATGTCGGGTCACTGCGCAGCCGTCATCGCCGGCCGGCAACCCCGGAAGATGTCCAGCCCCGGCTGGTACAGCGAGGTCTTGACCTCGAACAGCCCCAGCACCGAGTGGAACAGGTTGTCGTGGCTCAGGTCCGGCTGGCCGCTTTTGCCTTGCAGGCAGCCACGGTCGATGCCCAGTTGCGCCAGGGTGTTGTTGCCGAACCACATCACCATCGGCACATGGGTCTGCGCCTCGGGGGCCAGGGCATAAGGCGCGGCGTGCAGGTACAGGCCGTTCTCGCCCAGGGACTCGCCGTGGTCGGAGACGTACAGCATCGAGGTGTCGAGGGTGTCCTGGTTGCGCTTGAGCAGCTCGATCACCTTGGCCAGGAAATGGTCGGTGTACAGGATCGTGTTGTCGTACACGTTCACCAGTTCCTCACGGCTGCAGCTGCCCAGCTGGTTGGTGCGGCAGATCGGCTTGAAGCGTTCCTGCTCCTTCGGGTAGCGCTCGTAGTATTCCGGGCCGTGGCTGCCGTCGGCGTGCAGGACGATGATCGCGTGGCCCTTGAGGCTGTCGATGTAGCCCTGCAGATCCGCCAGCAGCGCCTCGTCGAGGCAGTTGTTGCCGTCGCAGAACGGCCCCGGCTGGTTCTTGGCGATGTCGCGGTGCGGCACCCGCAGGCAGGTGCCCTTGCAGTCGCTGTTGTTGTCCAGCCACAGCACCTGCACGCCGGCGCGCTGGAGGATGTCGAGCAGGCCTTCGTAGGTCTTGCCTTTCTTGTCGCTGTAGTCCTCGCGGGGGAACATCGAGAACATGCACGGCACCGACACCGCCGTGGACGTGCCGCAGGAGTGCACCTGGGTGAAGTTGAGGATGTCCAGCTTGCTCAGCTCGGGGTTGGTCTCGCGCTCATAGCCGTTGAGCGAGAAGTGGTCGGCCCGGGCGGTTTCGCCGACCACGAACACCATCAGCGATTTCTTTTCGCGGGCGGCGGCCTTGGCGCTCATCACGGCGTCTTCGCCGACGGCCTGCACCACGAAATGCTTTTTGATCCCCAGCCGCTGCTTGGCGTATTTGCTGATCGCGTAGATGTAGTTGGTCGGGTTGATGAAGTGGGTGAGCTTGTCTTCCTCGCGAAAGATCGGCGCGTAGGTCGAGTAGAACGCGCCCACCGACGCGCCGATCACCAGCACGCAGGCGGCGATCACCAGCACCTTGTTCAGCAGCCCGCGAAAGAACGGCCGGTACGCCACCGGCCAGCGCCAGATCAGCGCCGCCGGCACCACGCCGAGCAGCAGCACATAGGCCAACAGCTTGCCGCTGAACAGCGCGGAGGCTTCCGCCGGGTTGGTCTCGAACACGTTCTGGATCATCACCGTGTCGATGGTGATGCCGTATTCGTTCATGAAGTAGGCGGCGCAGGCCGAGAGCAGGGCGACCAGGGTCAGCGCCGGCTTCAGCGTCCAGCGGAACGACACCAGGGTCAGCAGCAGGGTGATGGCGGCCCACAGGAACACGCCGAAGGAGGCGAAGAACGCCAGCTTGTGCGCGCCCTGCAAGGTGATCAGCGTGCCCAGCGCCTTCCATGTCGCCAGGTTGTACAGCGCCACCAGCGCCAGGGAAAACAGCAGCACCAGACGGGTGGGGGTGATGGACGGTAAACGCAGTCCTTTGCCTGCAGCCATTGGGGTTTTTCCTCTACTCGGATAGAAAGCACACGCGGTTCGCGTGCAACTGTAGAAGATCGTTGGTCAAAAATTCGTAAACATCCTGTAACAAACCTTCGGTGATGGTCAGGGTTCATGCACAGGGATGAAGGGTGATCAAGATCCCTGTGGGAGCCAGCCTGCTGGCGATGGCGGTGGGTCAGGCAACACAGATGCCGCAGTGCCGGCCTCATCGCTTGCAGGCAAGCTCCTACAGGTTTTTGCGGTGGGCACAGACCTGCGGCCGCTGCTGAACCCTGTGGGAGCCGGCTTGCCGGCGATGACGGTGGGGCAGGCACCAGAGATATCGGCAGTGCCGGCCTCATCGCTGGCAAGTCGAATCGTCGCACCGCAGCTCCCACAGGTTTTGTGGTGTGCCTAGATCTTGCAGACACCCGAGATCCACTGTGGGAGCCAGCCTGCTGGCGATGGCGGTGGGGCAGGCAACAGGGTTGTTGGCAGTGCCGGCCTCATCGCTTGCAGGCAAGCGCCTACAGGTTTTTGCGGTGTACATGGATCCTGCGGACACCGGCGATACCTGTGGGAGCCGGCTTGCCGGCGATGACGATGGGTCAGGCAACAGAGATGCCAGCAGTGCCGGCCTCATCGCTGGCTATCCAGCTCCCACCGTTTTGGCCTGACTGGCGGTCGTTGCCAGAAAATCCCCGGTAGAGTACAAATGTACTCCATGACAAACCTGACTCCCCGCCGCACCGCCATCCTGACCTTCATCCGCGAGCGCATCGCCGAACACGGTCAGCCCCCGAGCCTCGCTGAAATCAGCGAGGCTTTTGGTTTCGCCTCCCGCAGCGTGGCGCGCAAGCATGTGCTGGCGCTCACCGAAGCCGGGTTCATCGAGGTCAATCCGCATCAGGCCCGGGGCATCCGCCTGCTCAACCAGCCGGCGCGTCCGGAGCTGCTGGACGTGCCGGTGCTGGGCCGGGTGGCGGCGGGTGCGCCGATCGGCGCCGACGCCGAGGTCCACAACCGCCTGATGCTCGACCCGGCGCTGTTCGCCCGCGCACCGGACTACCTGCTGCGGGTGCAGGGCGACTCGATGATCGAGGACGGCATCCTCGACGGCGACCTGGTGGGCGTGCGGCGCAATCCCGAGGCGCTCAACGGCCAGATCGTGGTGGCGCGCCTCGACGGCGAGGTCACCATCAAGCGCTTCGAGCGGGTCGGCGATGAGGTCCGCCTGCTGCCGCGCAACCCCGCGTACCGGCCCATTGTGGTGCGGGCCGACCAGGACCTGGCCATCGAAGGGGTGTTCTGCGGCCTGGTGAGGCAAGGCTGATGGGCGCCGTCGTTGCGTTGGACACGCTGTTCAATGGCGGCCAGGTGTGGAAGGGCCGGCCCGCAGCCCCGGCCGCCAGCCCGCAGCCCACCGGCCACCCTGCGCTGGATGCGGCGCTGCCCGGCGGCGGCTGGCCGGAGTCGGCGTTGAGCGAAATCCTGTTCTCAGGCCCCGGCGTCGGCGAGCTGCAACTGGTGTGGCCGACCCTGGCGCGGCTGTCGGCGGCGGGCGAGCGCATCGTGCTGGTGGCGCCGCCGTTCGTGCCGTACCCCCAGGCCTGGGCCAATGCCGGCGTCGACCTGCGTCAGTTGTCGGTGATCCGGGCCGGCGAGCGCGATGCCTTGTGGGCGGCGGAGCAATGCCTGCGCTCGGGCAGTTGCGGCGCGGTGCTGTGCTGGCCGCACAAGGCCGATGACCGGGCGCTGCGGCGCTTGCAGGTGGCGGCGGAGACCGGCCAGACCCTGGCGTTCGCCTGGCGTCCGTTGAGCGAGGCGGTCAACCCGTCGCCGGCGGCGCTGCGGATCGCCATCGACGCCCAACCGGCGCAGCTGCGGGTGCTCAAATGCCGCGGCGGGCTGGCCCGCACGGCGCCGATCGCCTTTGCCGTGGGGCATTGAGGTCGCCATGCGCTGGGTCTGCATCCTGTTTCCGCAATTGGCGCTCGACGCGGTGCTGCGTCAACGCCCCGATCCCGATCAACCGTTGGCGCTGCTCAGCGGCCCGGCCCAGCGCCGGGTGCTGCAGGCGGTGAACGATGCGGCCAGGGCCCTGGGCCTGCGTCCCGGCCAGTCGATGACCGCCGCCCAGGCCCTGAGCCGGGATTTCGCCAGCGCCGACTACGACATGGCCGAGGTCGAGCACTGGCAACGCTTTCTCGCCGCCTGGGCCTACCGCTTCAGCGCCCAGGTCAGCGTGCATTACCCGCGCACCGTGGTGTTCGAGATCGAGTCCAGCCTCGGGCTGTTCGGCTCCTGGGCACAGTTCGAGGCGCTGCTGCGTTCGGAGCTGGCGGCGCTGGGCTTCCGTCACCGCATCGCCGCGGCGCCCAACCCGGCGGCGGCGCGGGTGCTGGCCAACGTCGGCGACGGTCTGGTGGTGCCCGACGGCGAAGCCCTGCGCCATCATCTGGGACGGCTGCCCGTCGACCGGATCGGCCTGGCGCCGAACGTGGCCACGGCGCTGGAGCGCATGGGCCTGCGCCACCTCGGCCAGGTGCAGGCCTTGCCGCGTCAGGCGCTGGCCAGGCGTTTCGAGGCACAGGTGCTCAAGCACCTGGACACCCTGTTCGGCGCACGGCCGCTGGCGCTGGCGTTCTATCAGCCGCCGGACCGCTTCGACGTGCGCATCGAACTCAATTTCGACGTCCAGTCCCATCAGGCGCTGCTGTTCCCGTTACGCCGCCTGACCGCCGACCTGGCGGCGTTCCTCTGCGGCCGCGACAGCGGCGTGCAGCGTTTCGACCTGCACCTTGAGCATGCCGGCCTGCCGGACACGCTGATCAAGGTCGGCCTGCTCAGCGCCGAGCGCGATCCGGCGATGCTGTTCGAGCTGGCCCGCGGGCGTCTGGAGCAGGTGCAGGTCGAGGCGCCGGTGCGCGGTTTTCGCCTGTGCGCCGAGGACTTGCCTGTCTTCGTGCCGCAGCATCAGGAACTGTTCGACGAGCGCCCCCAGCAGACGTTGCCCTGGGAGCAGCTGCGCGAACGCCTGCGCGCCCGGCTGGGGGACGACGCGGTGGTCGGCCTGCGCTCCCAGGCCGACCACCGTCCGGAGTGCGCGTGGCAGGACGGGACCGACAAGCTGCCCTGCGCGTCGCTGTCGGGCGTGCACCGTCCGGGCTGGCTGCTGGGCGAGCCGCAGGCGCTGCCCGAGGGGGCGGCGCGGATCCTCATGGGGCCGGAGCGCATCGAATCCGGCTGGTGGGACGGTGGCGACGTGCGCCGCGACTACTACCTGATCCAGAACCGCGCCGGCCAGCAAGGCTGGGCCTACCGGGCGGTGGGCGAGGGCGGTCCGTTGTGGCTGCAGGGCTGGTTCGCATGAACGACGGCTATGCCGAACTGCACTGCCTGTCGAACTTCAGTTTCCAGCGCGGCGCCTCCAGTGCGCTGGAGCTGTTCCAGCGGGCGAAGCAGCAGGGCTACCAGGCTTTGGCGATCACCGACGAATGCACCCTGGCCGGGATCGTCCGGGCCTGGCAGGCGGCGAAATCCGTTGAACTGCCGCTGATCATCGGCAGCGAGGTGCGCATCGACCAGGGCCCGAAACTGGTGCTGCTGGTGGAAACCCTCGAAGGCTATCAGGCCCTGTGCGGCCTGATCACCCGTGCCCGGCGGCGCACGCAGAAAGGTTGCTATCAGGTACTGCGGGAGGACTTCGGGCAACCGCTGCCGGGGTTGCAGGCGCTGTGGGTGCCGGACGCCATCGATGACATCGAAGAAGGCCGCTGGCTGCGGCAGGCCTTCGGCGAGCGCCTGTGGCTGGCGGTGCAGCTGCATTGCGGGCAGGACGACCGCCAACGGCTGGCGGCGTTGCTGGAATTGGCCGACGGGCTGGGCATCCCGGCGGTGGCCAGCGGCGACGTGCACATGCACGCCCGTGGCCGCCGGGCGTTGCAGGACACCATGACCGCGATCCGCCACCACGTCCCGGTGGCCGAGGCCGGGCTGCGCCTGCACCCCAACGGCGAGCGGCACCTGCGCAGCCTCGACGCGCTGCGCGGGCTGTATCCGCCGGCCCTGCTGCAGGCCTCGGTGGATCTGGCCCGGCGCTGCACCTTCGACCTGGGCCAGTTGCACTACCGCTACCCGCAAGAGCTGGTGCCCGACGGGCACACCGGCCGTTCCTGGCTGCGGCGGCTGACCAAGGACGGCATCGCCTGGCGCTGGAAAAAAGGGGCGCCCTACAAGGTGCTGAGGCAGATCAACAAGGAACTGAAGCTGATCACCGAACTGGGCTACGAAAGCTATTTCCTCACCGTCCACGACGTCGTGAAGTTCGCCCGCGATCAGCGCATTCTCTGCCAGGGCCGCGGCTCGGCGGCCAACTCGGCGGTGTGCTTCGCCTTGGGCATCACCGAGATCGACCCGGATCGCACCACGCTGCTGTTCGAGCGTTTCATGTCGAAGGAGCGCAACGAGCCGCCGGACATCGACGTGGATTTCGAGCACGAACGCCGCGAAGAGGTCCTGCAGTACGTGTTTCGCCGCTACGGCCGCGGTCGCGCCGCGTTGACGGCGGTGGTCAGCACCTACCACGCGGCCGGCGCCGTGCGCGATGTGGCCAAGGCCCTGGGCCTGCCGCCGGATCAGGTCAACGCGCTGGCCGATTGCTGCGGCCACTGGAGCGACGACGTGCCGCCGGTCGAGCGGTTGCGCGAAGGCGGGTTCGACCCGGGCAGCCCGGTGCTGCGCCGGGTGCTGAGCCTGACCGGGCAACTGATCGGCTTCCCCCGGCACCTGTCGCAGCACCCCGGCGGCTTCGTCATTTCCCAGGAGCCGCTGGACACCCTGGTGCCGGTGGAGAACGCCGCCATGGCCGACCGCACGGTCATCCAGTGGGACAAGGACGACCTCGACGCGGTCGGGCTGCTCAAGGTCGACATCCTCGCCCTCGGCATGCTCAGCGCGATCCGCCGCTGCTTCGACCTGCTGAGCCGCCACCGCAACAGGGCGCTGAGCCTGGCGACGATTCCGGCCGATGACCGGCCGACCTACGACATGATCAGCCGCGCCGACACCATCGGCGTGTTCCAGATCGAGTCGCGGGCGCAGATGTCGATGCTGCCCCGGTTGCGGCCGCAGAACTTCTACGACCTGGTGATCGAAGTGGCCATCGTCCGTCCGGGGCCGATCCAGGGCGGGATGGTGCATCCGTACCTGCGTCGCCGGAACAAAGAGGAAAAGACCACCTATCCGTCACCGGAACTGGAGGCGGTGCTCAAGCGCACCCTCGGCGTGCCGCTGTTTCAGGAACAGGTGATGCAGATCGCCATCGTCGCGGCCGACTACAGCCCCGGCGAGGCCGACCAACTGCGCCGTTCCATGGCCGCGTGGAAGCGTCATGGCGGACTGGAGCCGCACAAGGAGCGGCTGGCCGCCGGCATGAAGAAGAACGGCTACACCCCGGAGTTCGCCGCGCAGATCTTCGAACAGATCAAGGGCTTCGGCAGCTACGGGTTTCCCGAGTCCCACGCCGCTAGCTTCGCCTTGCTCACCTATGCCAGTTGCTGGCTCAAGTGCCACGAGCCGGCGGCGTTCGCCTGTGCGCTGATCAACAGTTGGCCGATGGGGTTCTACAGCCCGGACCAGATCCTCCAGGACGCCCGCCGGCACCACTTGCAGATCCGCCCGGTGGACGTGCGCGCCAGCGACTGGGATTGCGGCCTGGAACCCATGGCCGGCGGGCAGCCCGCGATCCGCATGGGGCTGCGCATGGTCAAGGGCTTTCGCGAGGAGGACGCCCGGCGCATCGAGGCGGCGCGGGAGCGGGGCGCATTTGCCGATGCCACCGACCTGGGCGGACGGGCAGGGCTCGACAGCCGGGCCCTGGCGTTGCTGGCGGACTGCGGGGCGTTGCGCGGGCTGGCGGGTCACCGCCACCGGGCGCGCTGGGAAGTGGCCGGGGTGCAGGCGCAGCTTGGGCTGTTCGCCGGGTTGCCGGGGCAGGAGGAGCCTGAAGTCGTGCTGCCCAAACCCAGCGTCGGCGAAGACCTGCACGCCGATTACGCCACCCTCGGCACTACCCTGGGGCCGCATCCGCTGGCGTTGCTGCGCGAGGAACTGAGGGTGCGGCGGTGCCGCAGTTCGCGGGAATTGCAGGAGGTCGAGCACGGCCGGCCGGTCAGCATCGCCGGGCTGGTGACCGGACGCCAACGGCCGGGCACCGCCAGCGGCGTGACCTTCGTCACCCTTGAGGACGAGTTCGGCAACGTCAACGTGGTGGTCTGGCGCGACCTGGCCGACCGCCAGCGCCGGGTGCTGGTGGGCTCGCAGTTGCTCAAGGTCGATGGCCGCTGGGAACGCGAAGGCGAGGTGCGCCACCTGATCGCCGGACGGCTGAGCGACCTGAGCCCGCTGCTCAACGGCATCCGCGTGCAGAGCCGCGACTTCCACTGACCCCGCCCCGGACACCTTTTCAGCCGCGCCGCATCCACCAGCAGGCTGGCTCCCACAATGGATCTCGGGTGTCTGCAAGATCCAGGTGCACCCCAAAACCTGTGGGAGCTGGCCTGCCAGCGATGAGGCCGGCACTGCCGACATCCCTGCTGCCTGACCCACCGCCATCGCCAGCAGGCTGGCTCCCACAA
>NZ_JBIVHR010000021.1:0-79079 GCF_044749305.1 Pseudomonas sp. NPDC089534
GGCTCGACCATCGCCACCAGCCTGGTGCCCAAGGAAAAGGCCGCCAGCGAATCGACGAGACCGAAGGCCAACAGGTGCGGAAGGTGGCTGGTCGCGGCCAGCACCTCGTCGTGACGCTCGACCTGCATGTGCTCGACATCGGCACCCAGCGCGCGCCACAAACGGTCAACGACCGCCAGCGCCTGCGGGTCGGTCTGCTCCAGCGGCGTCAGGATCACCTTGTGGCGACGGAACAGCTCGGCATTGGAGGCTTCCACACCGCTCTGCTCGGAACCCGCGATCGGATGACCGGGCACGAAGCGCGGCGGCATGCCGCCGAACACCTCGGTGGCCGCGCGCACCACGTTGCCCTTGGCGCTGCCGACGTCGGTCAGGATCGCCTGCCCGAGCTCCATGCCGGCCAGACGGGCCAGCACCTTTTCCATGGCCAGGATCGGCACGGCGAGCTGGATCACATCCGCACCCCGACAGGCGACGAGCAGATCCTCCTCGCAGCGATCCACCACCCCCAGCTCGACGGCAAGCTTGCGCGACTGAGGATCAAGGTCGACTCCGACCACTTCGCGGCACAGGCCGCTTTCACGCAAGCCCTTGGCGAACGAGCCGCCGATCAACCCCAGACCGACCACCACCAGGCGACCGATCATAGGTGCAGCAGGTTGCAGCTCAGTGACATCACCCACGGGCCAAAACCTTGCTCAACGCCTCGAGGAAGCGACGGTTTTCCGCCGGCAGACCGATGGTCACCCGCAGATGGTTCGGCATGCCGTAGTTGGCCACCGGACGCACGATCACGCCCTCGCGCAGCAGGCCCTGGAACACCGGAGCCGCCACCCGGCCGAGGTCGACGCAAATGAAGTTGCCCTTGGACGGGATCCAGCTCAGCCCCAGATCGCGGAAACCCGCCTCGAGCTGCTGCATGCCGGACTCGTTGAGCTGACGGCTTTGCGCCAGGTAGTCCTCATCCTTCAGCGCGGCGCAAGCCGCCGCCAGGGCCAGGCTGTTGACGTTGAACGGCTGCCGCACGCGGTTCAGCACATCCGCCACCACCGGCGTGGAGAGACCGTAGCCGACGCGCAGGGCCGCCAGCCCATAGGCCTTGGAGAACGTTCGCGACACCAGCAGGTTCGGGTACGCCGCCAGGAAGTCCAGGCCGTCCGGCAGGTCGGAGCCTTCGGCGTACTCGATGTACGCCTCGTCCAGCACCACCAGCACATGCTCCGGCACGTCCTGCAGGAATTCGTCCAGCGCCTCGGCATCGAACCAGGTGCCGGTCGGGTTGTTCGGGTTGGCGATGAACACGACACGGGTATTGGCGTCGATGGCCGCCAGCATCGCCGGCAGGTCATGCCCCCAATCCTTGGCCGGCACGACCTTGGCCTGCGCGCCGACGGCCTGGGTCGCGATCGGGTACACCGCAAAGGCGTGCTCGCTGAACACCGCGTTCAGGCCCGGCGCCAGGTAGGCCCGCGCCACCAGCTCAAGAATGTCGTTGGAGCCGTTGCCCAGCGTCACCTGATTCAGTTCGACGCGGCATTGCTCGGCCAGCAGCGACTTGAGCGCAAAACCGTTGCCGTCCGGGTAGCGGGTCAGTTCAGCCAGTTCCTCGCGGATGGCCGCCAACGCCTTCGGACTGGCGCCCAGCGGGTTCTCGTTGCTGGCCAGCTTGACGATGCTGGCCGGATCCAGATCCAGCTCACGCGCCAGCTCATCCACTGGCTTGCCCGGAACGTAGGGCGAAAGTTGCTGCACGCCCGGCTGCGCCAGGTCGAGGAAGTTACCGCTCATTAGGCTGATACCCCTTAAAGAACTGCTTTCGGGTAGGAACCCAGCACCTTGAGTGCCACCGCTTCCTGACTGATCTTCTCCAGCACACCCTTGACCAGCGGGTCGCGGTGATGGCCGACGAAGTCGATGAAGAACACGTAGGTCCACTTGCCGCTGCGCGACGGACGGGTCTCGATGCGGGTCAGGTCGATGCCGTTGTCATGGAACGGCACCAGCAGCTCGTGGAGCGCGCCGGGCTTGTTGCTCATGGACACGATGATCGAGGTCTTGTCGTCACCGGTCGGCGGCACTTCCTGGTTGCCGATCATCAGGAACCGCGTGGAGTTGTCCGGACGGTCTTCGATCTTCTCGGCCAGACGGGTCAGGCCGTACAGCCCGGCCGCCATGTCGCCGGCGATCGCCGCCGAGTTCCACTCGCCCTTGACCCGCTTGGCCGCTTCGGCGTTGCTCGGCACCGCCACGCGCTCGACGTTCGGGTAATGGGCGTCCAGCCATTTGCGGCACTGGGCCAGCGACTGGGCGTGGGAATAGATGCGGGTGATGCTGTCGGTCTTGGTGTTTTCGCCCACCAGCAAGTGATGGTGGATGCGCAGCTCGACTTCGCCGCAGATCACCATGTCGTGCTCGAGGAAACTGTCGAGGGTGTGGTTGACCGCACCCTCGGTGGAGTTCTCCACCGGCACCACGCCGAAGTTCACCGCACCGGCGGCCACTTCGCGGAACACCTCGTCGATGGCCGCCATCGGCTTGCTGATCACGGCATGGCCGAAGTGCTTCATGGCCGCCGCTTGGGTGAAGGTGCCTTCCGGGCCGAGGTAGGCCACTTTCAGCGGCTGCTCCAGCGCCAGGCACGAGGACATGATTTCGCGGAACAGCCGCGCCATCTCTTCGTTGCCCAGCGGCCCCTGGTTGCGCTCCATCACCCGCTTGAGCACCTGAGCCTCACGCTCGGGCCGGTAGAACACCGGCACCTCGCCTTCGGCCAGCGACGCCATCTTCACCCGCGCGACTTCCTGGGCGCAGCGCGCACGCTCGCTGATCAGGTCCAGGACCTTTTCGTCCAGGGCATCGATGCGCAGGCGCAGTGCCTTGAGTTCTTGTTCGGACATCAGCCGTGTTCCTTCTCGAACTCCGCCATGTACGCCACCAGCGCGTTGACCGCGTTGATGTCGACAGCGTTGTAGATGGAGGCGCGCATGCCGCCCACGGAGCGGTGGCCCTTGAGGTTCAGCAGGCCGCGCTCGTCGGCACCGGCCAGGAACGGCTTGTCCAGACGGTCGTCGGCCAGGCGGAACGGCACGTTCATCCAGGAACGGTCCGATTTCTTGATCGGGTTGTTGTAGAGGCCGCTGGCGTCGATGAAGTCATACAGCGTGCGCTGCTTCGCGTCGTTGAGCTTGGCGATCGCCTCGACGCCGCCCTGCTCCTTCAGCCACTGGAACACCAGGCCGGACAGGTACCAGGCCAGGGTCGGCGGGGTGTTGTACATCGAGCCGTTGTCGGCCGCGACCTTGTAGTCGAGCATGGTCGGGCACAGTGCGCGGGCCTTGCCCAGCAGGTCTTCGCGGACGATGTTGACGACGATGCCGCTCGGGCCGATGTTCTTCTGGGCGCCGGCGTAGATCATGCCGAAGCGGGAGATGTCCACCGGGCGCGACAGGATGTCGGACGACATGTCGGCCACCAGCGGAACGTCGCCGGTTTCCGGGATCCACTGGAATTCCAGGCCGCCGATGGTTTCGTTCGGCGCGTAGTGCACGTAGGCCGCGTCTTTCGACAGCTTCCATTCGTCCTGGCCGGGAATGGCGAAATAGTCGTAGGGCTTGGCGCTGGCGGCGACGTTGACGCGGCCGTAGCGGGACGCCTCTTCGATGGCCTTGTGCGACCAGATGCCGGTGTCGATGTAGTCGGCGCTGCCGCCTTCGGGCAGCAGGTTCAGCGGGATCTGCGCGAACTGCTGGCTCGCACCGCCCTGCAGGAACAGCACTTTATAGTTCGAGGGGATATTCAGCAGGTCACGCAGATCCTGCTCGGCCTGGGTGGCGATGGAGACGAACTCATCGCTGCGATGGCTCATCTCCATGACCGAAAGACCCTTGCCGTGCCAGTCGAGCAGCTCGGACTGGGCACGCAACAGGACAGCTTCAGGCAGCGCAGCGGGACCTGCGCAGAAGTTATAGGCTCGTTTGCTCACATCCACTCTCGCTATGCAATCACGGTAGCGGACAGAGCAAACACTCTGCCCTGCTACGATTGGGTTAGTCTTGCGACTCTTCTTCGTCTGCGGCGTCCGCCTGCAGGTTATCGCCTGCGTCGTCCGGTTCGGCGCCGATCACGCCGTCCTCCAGCTCGACACCCTCTTCACCTTCAAGCTCGTCACCCTCGATTTCCGAAGGCTCCTGCACCCGCTCAAGGCCCACCAGGGTTTCGTCCTTGGCCAGCTTGATCAGGGTCACGCCCTGGGTGTTGCGGCCCAGGCTGGAGACTTCGTCGACACGGGTGCGCACCAGCGTGCCCTGGTCGGAGATCAGCATGATCTCCTCGCCGTCGAGCACCTGGACCGCACCGACCAGACGGCCGTTGCGTTCGTTGCTGACCATGGCGATCACGCCCTGGCCGCCGCGCTTGTATTCAGGGAACTCGGTGATCGCGGTGCGCTTGCCGTAGCCGCGCTCGGAAGCGGTGAGGATCTGGCTGCCTTCTTCCGGGATCAGCATGGAAATCAGCTTCTGGCCTTCCGGCAGGCGCATGCCGCGCACGCCGCGGGCGGTACGGCCCATGGCACGAACGTCGGATTCCTTGAAGCGGGTGACCTTGCCGCCGTCGGAGAACAGCATCACTTCACGCTCGCCGTCGGTGATGGCCGCGGAGATCAGCACGTCGCCTTCGTCCAGCTCCAGCGCGATCAGGCCGACGCTGCGCTGACGGCTGAAGGATTCCAGCGGGGTCTTCTTCACGGTGCCGTTGGCGGTCGCCATGAAGATGTAGTGGCCTTCGGTGTATTCCTCGACCGGCAGCATGGTGGTGATGTACTCACCGTCGTCCAGCGGCAGCAGGTTGACCAGCGGACGGCCGCGGGCGGCGCGGGAGGCCTCCGGGATCTCGTAGGTCTTGAGCCAGTACACCTTGCCCTTGCTGGAGAACAGCAGCAGCGTGGTGTGGCTGTTGGCGACCAGCAGGTGAGCGATGTAGTCCTCGTCCTTGACGCCGGTGGCCGACTTGCCCTTGCCGCCGCGACGCTGGGCCTGATAGGCGGCCAGCGGCTGGGTCTTGGCGTAGCCACCGTGGGAAATGGTCACGACACGTTCCTCTTCCGGGATCATGTCGCCCAAGGTCAGGTCCAGGCGCGCATCGAGGATTTCGGTGCGGCGCACGTCGCCGTATTCGGCACGGATCACTTCCAGCTCTTCGCGGATGACTTCCATCAGGCGCGCGGAGCTGTTGAGGATGCGGATCAGCTCGCCGATCTGGTTGAGGATCTCCTGGTACTCGGCCAGCAGCTTCTCGTGCTCCAGGCCGGTCAGGCGGTGCAGGCGCAGCTCGAGGATGGCCTGGGCCTGCTCCGGCGACAGGAAGTACTTGCCTTCACGCAGGCCGTACTGTGGATCGAGGTTCTCCGGACGGCACGAATCGGCGCCGGCGCGCTCGACCATCGCCATCACGGCGGTGGATTCCCATGGGGTGCTGACCAGCGCTTCCTTGGCCTCGGACGGCGTCGGCGACGCCTTGATCAGGGCGATCACCGGGTCGATGTTCGACAGGGCGACGGCCTGGCCTTCGAGGATGTGGCCGCGCTCGCGGGCCTTGCGCAGCTCGAACACGGTGCGGCGGGTGACGACTTCGCGACGGTGGCGCACGAAGGCTTCCAGCAGGTCCTTGAGGTTGAGGATCCGCGGACGGCCGTCGATCAGTGCCACGATGTTGATGCCGAACACGCTCTGCAGCTGGGTCTGGGCGTAGAGGTTGTTGAGCACCACCTCAGGCACTTCGCCGCGGCGCAGCTCGATCACGATGCGCATGCCGTCCTTGTCGGATTCGTCGCGCAGCTCGGTGATGCCTTCGAGTTTCTTCTCTTTCACCAGCTCGGCGATCTTCTCGATCAGACGCGCCTTGTTCAGTTGGTACGGCAGCTCGGTGACGACGATCTGCTGACGGCCGCCGACCTTGTCGATGTCTTCGATGATCGAGCGGGCGCGCATGTAGATGCGGCCGCGGCCGGTGCGGTAGGCCTCGATGATGCCGGCGCGGCCGTTGATCACGGCGGCGGTCGGGAAGTCGGGGCCCGGAATGTGCTGCATCAGCTCATCGACGGTCAGCTCGGGGTTGTCGATGAGGGCCAGGCAACCGTCGATGACCTCGCCGAGGTTGTGCGGCGGGATGTTGGTCGCCATGCCCACGGCGATGCCGCTGGAGCCGTTGACCAGCAGGTTCGGGATCTTGGTCGGCATGACCGCCGGGATCAGTTCGGTGCCGTCGTAGTTCGGCACCCAGTCCACGGTTTCCTTGTGCAGGTCGGCCAGCAGCTCGTGCGCCAGCTTGGTCATGCGCACTTCGGTGTATCGCATGGCCGCCGCGTTGTCGCCGTCCACCGAACCGAAGTTGCCCTGGCCGTCGACCAGCAGGTAGCGCAGGGAAAAAGGCTGGGCCATGCGCACGATGGTGTCGTACACCGCGGTATCACCGTGCGGGTGATACTTACCGATCACGTCACCGACCACACGGGCGGATTTCTTGTACGGCTTGTTGTAGTCGTTGCCCAGTTCGCTCATCGCGAACAGCACGCGACGGTGCACGGGCTTCAAGCCATCGCGCGCATCCGGCAGTGCACGGCCGACGATCACGCTCATCGCGTAGTCGAGATAGGACTGTTTCAGCTCGTCTTCGATATTGACCGGGAGGATTTCTTTGGCCAGTTCGCCCATGAGAAGCCTGATTCCTTTTTCTGGTGAAACTTCGTCATATCCATATGGGACCAACGAAGCTCGTCTAGGCAGGCCGAGTGCCATGCCACGACTTACGACAAATCGACGCATTGCGGCGCGGATTTGCGCAGTGAAGACAACTCCGCGGAGCGGTCTCGGAAAACGCCGGATGTTATCACAACAGCCGCCACGCACCTATCCCCCAGATGCGCATGGAGCATAGTTAGATGACCGATGACAGCCTTAAAGGGGACGTGAGGGGCTCAGAGGCTCATCGGGCGCAAAAATCGGGCCCGAATTACAGATGTTTGCTGACCTTAAGGCCCCGATCGCCAGCCAGTCGCCCCCCTCAGGTTTGGCGGCCGGCGCCGCTCATGCGGTAACAAGCCCGCCGGCGATGGCGATGCACCGGCCTCAATGCAGGCGCTTGCGGCACATCAGCTGGGCCATCTTCGCGGCGTCCGGACGCTCGACCACGCCCTTCTCGGTCACGATCGCATCGATCAGGTCTGCCGGCGTCACGTCGAACACCGGATTGAAGGCCTGGACATCCGCCCCGACGCGCTTGCCGCCGACTTCCAGCAACTCGGCGCCGTCACGCTCCTCGATCGGGATGTCGTCGCCGCTGGCCAGGTTCATGTCGATGGTCGAGCTCGGCGCCACCACCATGAAGCGCACGCCGTGGTGCATGGCGTTGACCGCCAGCTGATAGGTGCCGATCTTGTTCGCCACGTCGCCGTTGGCGGTGATCCGGTCGGCGCCGACGATCACCCAGGTGACGCCCTTGGTCTTCATGATGTGCGCGGCGGCGGAGTCGGCATTGAGCGTGACGGGAACGCCTTCGTTGGCCAGCTCCCACGCGGTCAGGCGCGAGCCCTGCAGCCAGGGACGGGTCTCGTCCGCATACACATGCTCGACCATGCCTTCGATGAACGCGGCGCGGATCACGCCCAGCGCGGTGCCGAAGCCACCGGTGGCCAGGGCGCCGGTGTTGCAGTGGGTGAGCAGCGCCTGGGCGTTGCCCTGGTGCTTGCGGATCAGGTCGACGCCCAGCTGGGCCATGGTCAGGTTGGCCTCGCGGTCGCTCTCATGAATGGCGATGGCTTCGGCCTCCAGCGCCGCCAGCGGATCGGCCTGCTCTTTAAGGCGCTCCAGGCGTTCGCGCATGCGGCCCAGCGCCCAGAACAGGTTGACGGCCGTCGGACGGGATTGCGCCAGCAGCGCGAAATCTTCCTCCAATGCCGCCTGCCAGTCGCCGCCGGCCGCGAACCGGGCACGGGCAGCCAGCACCACGCCGTAGGCGGCGGCGATGCCGATGGCCGGCGCACCGCGCACCACCATCGAGCGTATCGCTTCGGCCACGCCGGCGGCGCCGGTGTAGGCGAGCCAGGTTTCCTCGAACGGCAAAATACGCTGATCCAGCAGGTAAAGCGCGCCATCACGCCAATCGATGGCCTTCACTTTCTCTGCAGCCAACAGACGATCGCGCATCCCTCACCCCGCACTCATGAACAAAAGCGGCCGATTATAGCGATCCCCCCGCGAAGACGCTCGGGTATACTTCGCCATCCTTCACAAAAGCCCTGGAACCGATCCTCGATGCCGAAACCTGCGATTGCGCTCGACTTACTCCTGCTGCCGACCTGGCTGGTACCTGTCGAACCTGCAGGCGTGGTGCTCAAGGACCACGGCCTGGGCATCCGCGACGGCCGCATCGCGTTCATCGGCCCGCGCGCCGAAGCGCTCAAGTGCAACGCCGCCGAAACCCGCGAACTGCCGGACACCCTGCTCAGCCCCGGCCTGGTCAACGCCCACGGCCATGCCGCGATGACCCTGTTCCGCGGCCTGGCCGACGACCTGCCGCTGATGACCTGGCTGGAAAACCATATCTGGCCCGCCGAAGCCAAATGGGTCGACGAAGCGTTCGTGCGCGACGGCACGGACCTGGCCATCGCCGAACAGATAAAAGGCGGCATCACCTGTTTCTCGGACATGTATTTCTTCCCGAAGGTTGCCTGCGAGCGCGTGCACAACAGCGGAATCCGCGCACAGATCGCGATTCCGATCCTGGATTTCCCGATTCCGGGCGCCGCGAACGCCGACGAAGCCATCCGTCAGGGCGTCGAGCTGTTCGGCGACCTCAAGCACCACGAGCGCATCAAGGTCACCTTCGGCCCCCACGCCCCGTACACCGTGGGCGACGAGAACCTGGAAAAGATCCGGGTGATCGCCGAAGAGCTCGATGCCTCCATCCACATGCACGTCCATGAGACCGCGTTCGAGGTGCAGCAGGCCACCGAACAGCGCGGCGAGCGCCCGCTGGCCCGCCTCGGCCGCCTCGGCCTGCTCGGCCCGCGCTTCCAGGCCGTGCACATGACCCAGATCAGCGATGACGACCTGGCGTTGCTGGTAGAAAGCAACACCAGCGTGATCCATTGCCCGGAATCGAACCTGAAGCTGGCCAGCGGCTTCTGCCCGGTGGAGCGGCTCTGGCAGGCCGGCGTCAACGTGGCGGTCGGCACCGACGGCGCAGCCAGCAACAACGACCTGGACCTGTTGGGCGAGACCCGCACCGCCGCGCTGCTGGCCAAGGCCGTCGCCGGCTCGGCCACCGCGCTGGACGCCCACCGGGCGCTGCGCATGGCCACCCTCAACGGCGCACGGGCACTGGGCATCGACGCGCAAACCGGCTCGCTGGAAATCGGCAAGGCCGCGGACATCGTCGCCTTCGACCTGTCGGGCCTTGCGCAGCAGCCGGTCTACGACCCGGTCTCGCAACTGATTTATGCCACCGGACGCGATTGCGTGAAACACCTTTGGGTCGCCGGCAAGCCACTGCTCGACGACCGGCGTCTGACGCGCATGGACGAACAGCAGTTGGGCGAAACCGCCCGGGCCTGGGGCCTGCGCATCAGCGGCCGCACCGAATCGTAAACACCCCGGGGCAGACTCCGGGGCTACAGCCTTCTTTCAGTTTTTCGAGGATTCAATGATGAGCAACGTCGACCACGCCGAAATCGCCAAGTTCGAGGCCCTGGCCCATCGCTGGTGGGACCGCGAAAGCGAGTTCAAACCGCTGCACGACATCAACCCGCTGCGGGTCAACTGGATCGACGAGCGGGTCGGCCTTGCCGGCAAGAAAGTCCTCGACGTCGGTTGCGGCGGCGGCATCCTCAGCGAAGCCATGGCCCAGCGCGGCGCCACGGTCATGGGCATCGACATGGGCGAAGCGCCGCTGGCGGTCGCGCAGCTGCATCAGCTGGAGTCCGGCGTGAACGTCGAATACCGGCAGATCACCGCCGAAGCCCTGGCCGAGGAAATGCCCGAGCAGTTCGACGTGGTCACCTGCCTTGAGATGCTCGAGCACGTGCCGGACCCGTCCTCGGTGATCCGCGCCTGCATGCGCATGGTCAAGCCCGGCGGCCAGGTGTTCTTCTCCACCATCAACCGCAACCCGAAGGCGTACCTGTTCGCCATCATCGGCGCCGAATACATCATGAAGCTGCTGCCGCGCGGCACCCACGACTTCAAGAAATTCATCCGCCCGTCCGAACTGGGCGCCTGGAGCCGCGCCGCCGGCCTCACCGTCAAGGACATCATCGGCCTGACCTACAACCCGCTGACCAAGCACTACAAGCTGGCGGCGGACGTCGACGTCAACTACATGATCCAGACCCTGCGCGAGGAGTGAGCCGATGACCATCAGAGCAGTCCTCTTCGACATGGACGGCACCCTGCTCGACACCGCGCCGGACTTCATCGCCATCTGCCAGGCGATGCGCGCGGACCGCGGCTTGGCGCCGATGAACGACAAGCACATCCGCGACGAAATCTCCGGCGGCGCCCGGGCCATGGTGGCGGTGACGTTCTCCATGGATCCAGAATCGCCGGGCTTCGAGGAACTGCGCCAGGAGTTCCTGGAGCGTTACCTGGCCGGCTGCGCCGTGCACAGCAAGCTGTTCGACGGCATGGGCGAGCTGCTGGCGGACATCGAGAAGGCCAACCTGACCTGGGGCGTGGTCACCAACAAACCGGTGCGCTTCGCCGAACCGATCATGCAGCAGTTGGGGCTCGCCGAGCGCTCGGCGCTGCTGATCTGCCCGGATCACGTGAAGAACAGCAAACCCGATCCGGAACCGCTGATCCTGGCCTGCAAGATGCTCGACCTGGATCCGGCCAGCGTGCTGTTCGTCGGCGACGACCTGCGCGACATCGAGTCCGGGCGCGACGCCGGCACCAAGACCGCCGCCGTGACCTACGGCTACATTCACCCGGACGACAACCCGCGTCACTGGGGTGCGGATGTGGTGGTGGACCATCCGCTGGAGCTGCGCAAGGTGATCGACAACGCGCTGTGCCGCTGCTGAAGGTGCCGAGGGAGCTTGCTCCCGCTTCACACAGCGCATGTCGTGCAAATGGATTTTTGTGAGGTTTTTTATGTTTGACTACTCCGCTCGCCCCGAACTGCTCAAGGACCGCGTCATCCTGGTCACCGGCGCCGGCCGCGGCATCGGCGCGGCCGCCGCGAAGACCTACGCCGCCCACGGCGCCACCGTGCTGCTGCTGGGCAAGACCGAAGCCAACCTGACCCAGGTCTACGACGAAATCGAAGCGGCCGGCCATCCGCAGCCGGCGGTGATCCCGTTCAACCTCGAGACCGCCCTGCCCCATCAGTACGATGAGCTGGCGGCGATGATCGAGACCGAGTTCGGCCACCTCGACGGCCTGCTGCACAACGCGTCGATCATCGGTCCGCGCACCCCGATCGAACAGCTCTCCGGCGAAAACTTCATGCGCGTCATGCAGGTCAACGTCAACGCCATGTTCATGCTGACCAGCACCCTGCTGCCGCTGCTCAAGCTGTCGCAGGACGCCTCGGTGGTGTTCACCTCCAGCAGCGTCGGACGCAAGGGCCGCGCCTACTGGGGCGCCTACGGCGTCTCCAAGTTCGCCACCGAAGGCCTGATGCAGACCCTGGCCGACGAAGTCGACACCGTGGCGCCGGTTCGCGCCAACAGCATCAATCCGGGGGCGACCCGCACCAGCATGCGCGCCCAGGCGTACCCGGGGGAAAACCCGCTGAACAACCCGACGCCCGAGGAGATCATGCCGGTCTATCTGTACCTCATGGGCCCGGACAGCGCAGGCATCAACGGGCAGGCATTCAACGCCCAGTGATGCCATACGTCGCTTTTGTTGCCGCGGCGGTTTCCCGTCGCGGCATGTTTTTACCGCTTATCCGTGGCCTTATCAGTCAATAAACCAGCGCCGCATTTTCCCTTCCAAGCACAACCCATTGATTCGTAACGATTTAAAAAATTGCGAACTGAATGGCACGACTTTCGCTCTAAATTCCCTCAAAGCACGCCGTGTGAAGGCAGTCGGGCGGGGCCTGATTCGATAGCTGACTAATCGACATCAGGCAGACTAAACTTGCGCCAAATGTCCTACGGGACTGATGGATCAGTATGACGCGCAGCCCATAGCCGCTTCACCCAGCCTGTAAGACAGACTTACTGCTTAGGGGCTCACGCCATATGAAATCACCCTCCCAGACCACTGCAATTGATTTTGACAGCGCAAAATTGCAACGCCTGGGCTTCGGTCAACAGCCTCCGCTTCTGGAACGGCCGGTCTCTGTCGCTCAATTGCGCCAGCAACTGGGCCTGCAGCTGCAAACCAGTCTTGAGCCGCAACGCATCCTCGGCCTGTTCTTCCGCGAAGTTCAGCGTCTGGTGCCCCTCGACGCCCTGAGCTATCAGCACCAGAGCAGCGACCTGCGCCTGGAGTTCGGCACACGCGGCCGCCATTCGGTCAGCTACAGCCTCAGCCACGAAGGCGAGCACATGGGCGAACTGGTGTTCCGCCGCAACGAGCGGTTCAGCGAACAGGATCAGGGCCATCTCGAATCGTTGCTGTCGGCGCTGCTGTATCCGATGCGCAACGCCCTGCTCTATCGGGCCGCGACCCAAAGCGCACTGCGCGATCCGCTGACCGGCACCGGCAACCGCATCGCCATGGAGCAGACCCTGCAGCGGGAAATCGAGATGGCGCGCCGGCACCAACAGCCGTTGTCGCTGCTGATGCTGGACATCGATCACTTCAAACGGGTCAATGACATCCACGGGCACACCGCCGGCGACGACGTGCTGAGGGCCGTGGCGGCCTCGATCAAGAGCCAGCTGCGCAACGTCGACATGGTGTTCCGCTACGGCGGGGAAGAGTTTCTGATCCTGCTGTCGAACACCGGCCGCGAAGCGGCGGCGATGGTCGGCGAACGCCTGCGCCAGGCCGCCCAGGCCCAGGACTACTACGCCAACAATCAGTTGATCGAGCTGACGGTCAGCATCGGCTGCTCGACCCTGCTGCCGGGCGAATCGGTCGACAGCCTGCTGCGCCGGGCGGACAGCGCGCTGTACGTGGCCAAGCGCGAGGGGCGCAACCGCCTCACCATGGCGGGCTGACGGCCCGTCTTCGTTCCGCCAGGCGGCGCGCCTGCCGGCGCCATCGCCAGCAGGCTGGCTCCCACAGGCTCCGTGCCGCGCACTGTGGGAGCGGCCCGATCAGCTTTCGACCAGCGCCCGCCGCTCGCGCCCGGCCATCACCCGCTCCGCCAGCTCCAGCTGCATGCACCGTTCCAGGAACAGGTACATGTAGTCGTAGCTCTTGCAGATGGCCTGGCGCAGCTCGACCTGCAGCGCCTTGCTCGGGTTCAGGCCCGCCAGCGTGCAGATGATCTCCAGCGCTTCCCATGGATGCGCATCGTCGTACTGGGCATGCATCTTCAGCCACTTCATGGCCCGCTTGCGGTCTTCCTCGGGGAAGGCGGCCGCATAGACGCCGGTGGAGCAGACCAGCGCCGACCACTCCCCGGTCGCGCCCTCGATGGCGTAGTTGGTGGCGGCGATGGCGACGATCAGCGAGTCCGCCGAGCTTGTGTGCCAGCACCAGTGGCTCAAGGCATGCAGTTCCGGCGGCACTTGCTGGGCCTGCAGGTCTTCCAGGCTCACCCCATGGGCCCGGCTCCAGTTCAGCCAGTAGTCGGCATGGTTGAGTTCGACACGGATGTTGCGCATCAGCCATCGCCGCGCCATGTCTTCGCCAGGGTGACGGGCAAACTTGGTCTTGGTGAGGTTCTGCGCCATGTACAACGCAAACTGCTCGACCACCGGCCAGCCCCCGATCAGGTACTGACGCATGGTCTTGGCGCTGAGTTTGTTGTCCCGCATGCGCAGATACAGTTCATGTTCGACAACCCGGCGTTTGCTCTCGCTGCAATCCTGGATCAGCTGTTGCGCCCAGGCGGGATAACTTGCGGCTTCCATGAGTGGTCCGGTTCGGTTGAATGTGTCGATCACTGTTCGGCTCCTTTTGATTTGTGATTGTAAGGATCGGCGAGAGTCTTCAACGGAACGTGCCAGGCGCCTTGAACAACAGCGGCTGCGGCCTGGCGGGCCGACTTTGCAAACTGTCACAGGTAAACAACTGCGGGCGATCAATGACATAACCCTGAGCGTAATCCACACCGATTTCAAGCAATGCCTGCTCGATCTGCGGCGTTTCGGCAAACTCGGCAATTGTCCGCTTACCCATGACATGCCCGATGTGATTGATCACTTCGACCATTGCGCGGTTAATCGGGTCGTCCAGCATATCCTTTACGAAACTCCCGTCGATCTTCAGGAAGTCTACAGGCAAATGTTTGAGATAAGCGAATGAAGACATTCCGGCGCAAAAATCGTCGAGTGAAAAATAACAGCCTAAACCTTTGAGTTCGTTAATAAATCGAATGGCGCTGCCCAGATTTGCGATGGCACTGGTTTCAGTGATTTCAAAACAAATCATTTCAGGTGGAACATTGTAATTAACAAACTGTTCACGCAAGAAGTGCAAGAACGCGTCATCTCCGATAGTTATGCCTGAAAGATTAATCGCACACATCGCCAATGGTCCCGGGCACTCGTCTTCAATGCATTGGCCAATGACCTTGAATACGTTCTGCACCACCCAACGGTCCAGCGACGTCATCAATCCGTAGCGCTCGGCTGCCGGAATGAAACTGTCCGGGAGAATCATCCGCCCGGCCTCGTCATGCAGGCGCAACAGGATCTCGATGTGTCCCCGTGCGCCTTCGACGGGCTCCAGCGGGGCAATCTCCTGGGCATAGAGGCAGAAGCGGTTTTCCTCCAACGCCATGTGCAGGCGCTGCACCCAGGCCATTTCGCCGAAGCGCAGCGACAGTTCCGAATCGTCGGCGTGATAGACCTGAACCCGGTTGCGGCCCTTTTCCTTGGCCATGTAACAGGCCATGTCGGCGGCGCGCAGCGACGCTTCGAGGGTGGTCGGGGCCTGGGCGATATGCACCAGGCCGATGCTCACGGTGGTCAGGAACGGTCTGCCCTTCCAGACGAAATGCAGGTTCTGCACGGTCTGGCGCAATCCCTCGGCGATTTTTTCCGCAGCCTCGGGCGCGCAGTTCTCCAGCAGGATGCCGAACTCGTCGCCGCCCAGCCGAGCCAGGGTATCGCCCTCGCGCAGGCCCGACTGCAGCAGCGCACAGATGTGCCGCAGCAACTCGTCCCCCGCCGCGTGGCCGCAGGTGTCGTTGACCAGCTTGAACTGGTCCAGGTCGAGGAACATCAGCGCATGACGCCCCGCCTGCCGGGAGATGTTGTGCAGCGCCTGCTCCAGGCGGTATTCGAATTCGCGGCGGTTGGCCAGCCCGGTCAAGGCATCGTGGGTGGCCTGCCACGACAGGTTGGCGATGTACTGGCGTTCCTGGGTCATGTCGTGCAGCACCAGCACCGTGCCGCTGACCTTGCCGGCGTTGCGGATCGGCGCCCCGACCAGGGTCACCGACACGGTGCTGCCGTCCAGGCGCTGGATGAGCCTGGAGTGCTCGCTGCCGCCGGTGAGCTGGCCGCTCAGGATGCGCTCGATCAGCGTCGGGCCGTCGGACTGGGCGTTGTCATCCAGCAGGTTGAACAGCGCCGCCAGCGGCAGGCCCGCGGCCTGCTCCGCCTTCCAGTGGCTCAAGGCTTCGGCGGCGGGGTTCATGTAGTCGATCGCACCGTTGACGTCGGTGGTGATCACCCCGTCGCCGATCGAATGCAGGGTGATGTGGGCGCGGTCCTTTTCCAGTTGCAGGGCCTCGGCGAACGCGTGCCGCTGCTTGAGCAGCTTGCGGGTGCGCCACAGGGCCAGCACGATCAGCCCCAGCGCCGTGGCCAGGTTGGTGAACAGCAGCAGGCGCAGAATCACCCGCGAACCTTCGCCCAAGGCATCGCTGAACGCCTTGGCCGCCGGCGTCACGCCGTCGTTGATAGCAAAGATGCGCGCCTTCCAGCGTCGTATGTCGGCATCGTCGGCCGCATTTGCGCTGATTTTCTCGTGCATCTCCCGGGCCACGCCGTCGAGCTCCACCAGATAGGCGTCACCCAGGGTCCAGCGGTCGATGGCGGTCTCCAGATAACTGAAGTGCCGGAAGTTGAGGTACAGCCAGATCAGGCTGGAGACATCGTCGGGATGGTTGCCGCCCTTTAGGATGCCCTCCCGCGCCGCTTGCAGGTCGGGCGGACGCCGATCCAGGGCCAGACGCAACTGATGCCCGCCCTGGGGCACGGCGATCGCGTTCTGGTACTTGAGGTAGATCGCCTCGTCGCGGCTGTCGGCGTAGAGGTTGAGGTAATAGATGGCGTCCTTCTGGCCCTTGGACCAGAGGCTTTCGCCCGCGACATAGCCGCGGACGGCCGACAGGACGTAAAGACTCACGCCCCCCAGTAAAGCCTGAAACAGCACAACGGCGATGAATGGCCAGACGATGCCCAGCAACCGTGGCGTTCCGAGAGTACGCGTTCGAGTCATGGGGTTCCTTGCATGGACACTGCTTGATCGTCCGTCTCTATCAGACCGTCCCCCCAAGACTAGGAGGCGTTCAAGGTTACGGCAAGCGTCTGATCGGCCACCCTTCGGCACAATCGTCCACCCTGCATATGTACCGCCAACCCCGGCGCGGGCACCGTTTTACTGGGCACTCCGGATTCCCGACATCCCGGTCGGGGACCTCGCCAAGGAGTGCGACATGACACAGACATCCGAACCGGCAACCGATACGGACACCGCTGAGGAGTTGCGCGCCCGGCAAGCGCTCGGCTTCGATGACACCCTGAACGTGGAGCGGCTGATCCGCCAGCCCAACGCCAAGGACCGAAAGCTGTTCCGTTCGCTGCAGCGCAGCCATCCCGTCACCCTGCGGGCATTGACGCTCGAAGACCTCTCCGCCAGAAGCCGCGACGCACTGATCGTCACCACGGTAAAAGATTTCATGGCCGGCAAGCCGGCGCTGATCAGGCACCTGGGCGCCGAAGAGCTGCGACTCGCATCCGAAGGAGCGCTGCGCGCTACGCCTTCGGCATTCCTTCTGCGGATACTGGGTTCGGCTCCGGCCCGGGACCTGGCCAGTCGCCTGCTCAAGGCACTCAGGTGGTATGGCGCAGTCTCCGGCGAACAGACACCGGAATCGTTGCGCCATCAACTGCTGTGCAGGGCCATCGCCCTCTACTCATCCGGATCATCGGGCGACGATCCGCAGGTGCTGGCCGGTTTCCGGTGGCAGGATCCGGCCCGCTGGGGCAAGAGCTATCAGACGCTGCGCAGGGAATTCGAACAGCACCTGCGGCTGACGGGACGTGCGGTCAACACCAAGGAAGCCGTGTTGCTGGCCCATGTCCTCCAGACCCGGCTGTCCAGGGACTTCACGGTGCCCGATATCCCTTCCGACCTCCGCTACAAGAGTTCGGTGGTGTGGGTGAACTTCATGCATGGGGTGCTGCTGGCAGAGGAACTGAACCTGGACGGTGCGCAACCGTTGTCTTTCCAGCAGCTCGTCGACCTGCCCATGGAGCGCAGCATGGCTGCCTCACCGGAAGAACTGGCGACGATCGCACGGCTGAGACTGGCGCCGGCGCTGGAGTGGGCGGTCTGCAACGGGGTCGTTCGCTCGCGCCCCGCCGGCGATTATGACCAGGCCGATGCCGGTAGGGCGCTGGACGCCCTGGAGCGCCACAGCAAAAACCTGACCGATGCCGTGCTGACACTGGACGCACCGCCGCCGGAAAGAATGAAGATGGCCAAACGGATCCAGGATCAACTGTTCGGCGTCGATACGTTCGGATCCGACGGCCGCACCCTTCTGCCGGATGGGCCTTCCGACCGTTACGGGCACGGGCTCACACCGACCTTGACGCTGCGGGGCCGCGAGTTCGTCGATGTCCTGGCCGACGGACAATTCGAAAACGGGAGGAAGTGGCATGTCACCCGCTCCGACGGCAAGACACACAGCGGCCAATGGATCAGGATCGACGGCGAGCGAATTCTCCACTGGGAGAGCTGGGACGCCAAACGCGGACAAACGGCTCCGGCCCTGCTCCTGGGAAGGCCCAATCCGAACGGCAAGGCGTTGCCTGACATCAATGCCTTGTTCGAAGAACGGTTCAATGCCTACCTCTCGACCGCAAGGACGGCCTATCGGACCCTGATCGTCGGTCTGCTGGCCTCGCTGCCGCCGGGCGACCGCCGCCTGCTGGAAAAGGCCGAGATCCGGGTTCTGTGCCTGCGCAAGAAAACCCCGGCAAGCCAACCGCTCCAGGATGTCCAGGCCAGAAAGGGATTCATCCTGGAGGCGATCCTCGAGGGTGACGCCCACTATTACGAGGTCATTCCGAGCGCGGGGGTCGTTCGTCGACGGACAGCCTTGCGGTATGTCTTCTCCAAGGGGAACTACACCGAGTACCCGTTGCGCGCCCCGATCCCCGGGAAGCCCTTTGATCCCGCAGCGCAACATGACCTGCTGCTCGACTGGACCGCTCACCTTAACGGCACCGCCCCCAAAGACGTTGCCTATGGCACGGCTTACATCGATGAGGTCGCTCGCCTGTCCGCTGGGCAGCCACCCGGGCCGGACACCCTCGACGAAGGAGGCATCGCCTGGGAATCCCCCGGACTCTTGGCGTTGGGGCAATCCATAGCCGACGGGTTGCTGTTTGTCGATGGAGAGCGCCTGCGCACCCAAGCCCGTGGCGTGACTGTCTTCGACGAGCAGAGGGCCAGAGAGGAACGGAAGTGGGAGACGCTTCTGGCGCTCGTCAAGGGATGGGTGCCCTTCTGGGGCAGCAGCGAAGACCTCCAATCCGACAAGGCCACCGACCGGGTCATGGGCGGCATCGGTCTCTTTCTGGATCTGGCGTCCTTTCTTTTCCCTGTCGGCAAGTTCATCTCCGGCTCGGTGCACCTGGCCAGGATCGGCGCCAAGACCTCCCAGATGGCGGTCAAGGCCAGCTTGCCCTCCTTTTCGACGCTGTCGCGCAAACTCCTGGTCAGTTCACTGAACAACCTGAATCCGCTGGACGGCCTTCCGGCGCTGTTCAAATCAATGGCCAGCGGCATCCGCCTGGCAGGCTCGCGCGCACTGAGGCACCTGACGGCAAAGAACCACGACGTTTCCCGGGCCATCGATACCGCGCGCCGGAAGCCCCTGGCCGACGGCGACCGACTGGCGACGGTCAAAGGAACGGATGACGTGTGGGTACGCAACACCAGCGCCTCCGATCCGGCGCGCTTCCACCTCGTCGATCCGCTGACGTCGTTGCCCTACGGCCCGCGCCTGTCCATTTATCCCAAGGACTTCACGCAAGGACTGTCGACGTTCCCGATGCTGCCGCCGACCGCGACCCATGCCCTGGCATTGCTTCCCGAAAAGGCGCACGTCCGTGAACTGCTCGAAACAAACGGCCGCACCACATTGCTGATCGATGACGTTCCCTATCGGCTGGACAGCGGCCAACTGCGTCGCGCCGATCTGATCGACGATCGGGCGCTGTACAAATCGTTGCCGTGCCGGGCAAAACGCTCGCCGGAAAATGAAGTCTGCCAAACGGTGCATGTCACCCGAGAACCGGCACCGACGCCCCCCCTCGGCAGCCAGGACGAAAGCAAGGGCTGGGCACCCTGGTTCGGCGACACCTTTTACTCACCGGCCGTCGCCGGCCAGCCGACAGCGCTCAAAACCCTCAAGGCCCTCGAAACATTCAAGGCCACAGCGCATTTCCAGAAAGGAATCTATGCACGGATCAAAGCAAGAGTTTCCTATGGCAGACGGAACCTGTTCGACGAGTTCAAGGCCGGCGCCATCCTGGTTCCATCGAAGGACGAATCGAAGCGTTACCTGTTCACCCGACTCGATGCAGGCGACTTCTACGTCGCCGAACTCTCGCCAGGCCAAAGCATTTTCCCCTCGCAGACCCTGCGCAAGGCGCAAACCTTGCCCTCCGACCTGGCCGAGGAGCTGAAGACGGTCTACACAGGCTCGCTCAACGCCAACAACATGGTCAGGATCCACGGACAGGCGCTGGTGGAGCGCGCGTTGAAAACCATGGAAGAGATCGCCATTCCGATCGGCGGCCATGCCAACCCTCCCCAAACGCTGAAATGGCTCAAGGTCGATACCAGTCCGGGAGAAGCGCTGCTGTTTGACCATTCCACACGCATGATGGTCAGCCGGCTCCCGGCCGGAACCGCCTCCTGGTCACGCAGCAAGATCGCCGACGAATCCTTCCGCCGTCGGGCCGCCGAGATATTCGATACGTTGTTCGGGGAAAAGACCATCGCCGTCAAACCGAACAGTGACCTGAAAATCAACAAGGCGATGAGCAAGTTTCAGAACCTGCTGCCTGCGGAACAGAGGGCGACGAATGCGCGCAACATCGCATATGCCGATGTCGAGACATCAACCGGAGTGCGCGAAGTTTACGTAAGCGTTTCCGGCGGACAAGGACTGACGGGGGAACTGCCGCTGTTCAAGTCGGCGTCGGCCCAAGAGAAGGTCGTCATCGACGGCACCGCCTACATCAACGCTGACTTCGGTCAGGACGTTGCCAGAACGTCGTTGAGCGTCTCCGGCGAAGGAAAGGTGTACGCCATTCCCCTTACGATCCGCGACGTGGAAACCTACACGCCGACAATGACCAGCCGCCCGACCTCGCTGGACAGCGAAGCCAAGCTGATCGCCCTCCTCAGGGAACGGTATCCGGACAAAAGCATGCTCAGATCGGTGGACGTGGCCACGACCATGCCGCCCTGCAACAGCTGCTCGGTCGTCATCAAGGAGTTCGGGCACGACGGTTCGGCGGACGCTCTGAAGATCCTGTGGGGCTGACCTACATCCGCTGCAGGTGACCGTAGAGCTTGGCGTACAGCCCGCCGTCGGCGATCAGCTGCTGGTGGTCGCCGTCTTCGGCCACCTGCCCGCCGTCGAACACCAGCACCCTGTCGGCCTGCTTCACCGCCGACAGGCGATGGGCAATGATCAGGGTGGTGCGACCATTGAGGAACCGCGCCAGGGCCTGGTGCAGGTTGTACTCGGTGGCGGCGTCGAGGGCCGAGGTGGCTTCGTCGAGGATCACCACTTTCGGCTCGGCCAGGATCATCCGCGCAATCGCCAGGCGCTGGCGCTGGCCGCCGGACAGGCGCACGCCGGAGCGGCCGACGATGCTGTCCAGGCCATCGGGCAGCGCACGGATGGCGGGTTCGAGCTGGGCGATCTCCAGCGCCTGCCAGCAGGCCTCGTCGCTGCGGGTGCGGCCCATGGTCAGGTTGGCCCGCACCGTGTCGTTGAACAGCGCCGGATGCTGCAGCACCACCGCGACGTTTTCCCGTACCGTCTCCAGGCCGATGTCCTGCTGGGTCGAGCCGCCGAAACGGATGGTGCCGGCCTGCGGCGTGTACAGCCCCAGCAACAGTTGCACCAGGGTGCTCTTGCCGCCGCCGCTGGCGCCGACGATGGCCACCTTCTCGCCGGGGGCGATGGACAGGTCCAACCGGTCCAGCACCAGTTCGTCGCCGTAGCCGAAGCTCAGGCCCTGCACCTGGATGCCGACCGTCTCGCGGCCCCTGAACGGGTCGATGCCGCCGGGGTACTGCGGCTCGTCGGCGCGGGCCAGCAGTTCGTTGATCCGCGCCAGCGCGCCGCCCGCCGCGTAGTAGGCGTATTGCAGGTTCAGCAACTGCTCCACCGGGCCGATCATGAACCACAGGTAGCTGAACACCGCGAGCATCTGGCCGATGGACAGGTCGGAGAACAGCACCGTGAGCATCGCCGCCGCGCGGAAGATGTCGATGCCGAACTGGAACAGCAGGCCGCTGGCCCGGTTGGAGGCGTCGGTCTTCCACTGCGAGTTGACCGCATAGTTGCGCACTTCCTGGGCCCGCAGGCCGAGGCGACCGAGGAAGAAGCCCTGGCGGTTGCCGGCCCGCACTTCCTGGATCGCGTCGAGGGTTTCGCTCAGCGCCTGGGTGAAGCGCGAGGTGCTGTCGTTCTCCAGTTTCTTCAGGTGCTTGACCCGCTTGCCCAACTGCACCGTGGCGTAGATCACCAGCGGGTTGAACAGCAGGATCAGCAACGCGAGCTTCCAGTGCATCCACACCAGGATGCTGGCGGTGCCCACCAGGGTCAGCATCGCCACCAGGAAACGGCTGAGGGTTTCGCCGACGAACTTGTCGAGGGTGTCCAGGTCGGTGACCAGGTGCGTGGTCACCGTGCCGCTGCCCAGGCTTTCGTACTCACCGAGGGAGATGCGCTTGAGGCGCTCGATCAGCCGCACCCGGATGCGGTAGACAATGTCCTTGGCCAGCCGGGCGAACAGCCGGGCCTGCAGCACGCCGAAGCACAGGGCGCTGCAGCGCAACGTGAGGGTCACCAGCAGCATCAGGCCGATGTAACCGGCCGCTTGCTGCCACATCGACGGCAGCACATGGTTCATGGCCTTGAGCGCAGCGTCGCCGTGACCGAGCAGGACTTCGTCCACCAGCAGCGGCAACAGCAACGGGATCGGCACGCTGCACAGCGTCGCCAGCACGGCCACGCCGTTGGCGATCCACAGGGATTTCTTGTGATGCAGCGCCAGTCGCCGGACTTCCGCCCAGCTCAGCCGGTCGACACGCTTGACGGCTGGCGTGTCATCGGCCGGGTCAGACACAGGCGGCGCGCTCCAGCCATCGGCCGAGCAACGGCGACAGTTCGCCAAGCGGCTGATATCCGTTGGTCAGCAGCGCCAACTGGCCGTTGCGTTCGGCCAACAGGGTCGGGAATCCGGCGATGCCCAGATCCTGCACCCAGCTGAAATCGGCGGCGGTGGCCGCATGCTGCTCGGCGCGGTCGAAGGCTTCGGCGAACTCGATGCGCGGCACGCCGGCCCGCTCCGCCAGCTCCACCAGCACGCTGGCGTGGGTGACGTCGCGGCCTTCGGCGTAGAACGCGTGCTGGATCAGGCCCAGGAGCTTCCAGGCGCAGTCCGGCGCCAGGCTGCGTGCGGTGACGATGGCGCGACAGGCCGGCTCGGTGTCGTAGACGAAACCGTCGGGCAACGCACCCTCGAAGCGGAACGGCTGGCCCGTGGCCTCGGCGACCGCGTGCCAGTGTTCGAGGATGTAGCGCCGGGTGGTCGGCTCCAGCGCCGCACCGCTGCCGGTGCGCAATCCGCCGACCACCAGGTGCAGCTCGACCCCGGCGGCCTGCGCCTGCTCGACCAGTGCCTTGGCCACCGGGGCGAACCCCCAGCACCAGGAACACATCGGATCCATCACATAGAGCAGGCGCGCTGACATGGTTCAGGCCTCGGTGGATGCTTGCTTATAGTTGTAGCCGATCGGGTGCGGCAGGTTGCGCGACTTGGCCAGTTCGATCTGCTTTTGCCGGTCGATGGCGCTGCGGCGGGTCTTCTCGCTGAGGGTGTCCCAGCAGTGCGGGCAGCTGATGCCGGCCACGTAGTGCTCGGAGGCGCGGTCCTCGACGCTCACCGGGGTGCGGCAGGCGTGGCACTGGTCGTAGTCGCCTTCGCTCAGGTCATGGCGCACGGTCACGCGGTTGTCGAACACGAAGCAGTCGCCCTGCCATTTGGTCTCCTCCTGCGGCACCTCTTCAAGGTACTTCAGGATGCCGCCCTTGAGGTGGTAGACCTCTTCGAAGCCTTCGCCCAGCATGTAGCTCGACGCCTTTTCGCAGCGGATGCCGCCGGTGCAGAACATCGCGACCTTCTTGTGCACGGCCGGGTCGAAATGGGCCTTGATGTAGTCCGGGAACTCACGGAAGGTCGTGGTCTTCGGATCGATGGCGCCCTCGAAGGTGCCGATCGACACTTCGTAGTCGTTGCGGGTGTCGATCAGCAGCACCTCGGGGTCGCTGATCAGCGCGTTCCAGTCCTGCGGCTCGACGTAGGTGCCGACCTTCTTGTTCGGGTCGACGCCCGGGACGCCCAGGGTCACGATCTCTTTCTTGAGCTTGACCTTGGTGCGGTAGAACGGCTGCTCGTCGCAGTACGACTCTTTGTGGTCGATGTCGATCATGCGCGGGTCGTCGCGCAGCCAGGCCAGCAGCCCGTCGATGCCTTCGCGGCTGCCGGACACGGTGCCGTTGATGCCTTCCTCGGCGATCAGCAGGGTGCCCTTGATGCCGTTGTCGACCATCGCCTTGAGCAGCGGCTCGCGCAGGTCGACGTAATTTTCGAGGGTGACGAACTTATACAGTGCCGCCACGACAATCGGTTGTGTCATGGGTGTCTCTCCAGGTGGCTACCCTCGCAAAGGGTGAACCGGATGCGAAAAAAAACGCGCCGGGTCAGCGGCGCGTTGCGGATTCTAGCAAAAAACCAAGGGTCAATGCTTGCTGCCGCCTGCACAGGTCGGCGACGCCGGGGCGGCCCCGACCTCTGCCCATTCCTGCGGGGTGTAGGTGTGCAGCGCCAACGCATGGAACTCGCCCATCAGTTCGCCGAGCGTGCCGTAGACCTTCTGGTGGCGCTTGACCCGGTTCAGGCCCTCGAACTGGGCACTGACCACCACGGCCTTGAAGTGGGTCTGCAGGCCGCGGCTGTGCATGTGGCTTTCGTCCAGCACCTGCAGGTGTTCAGGCTGAAGCAGGGCCAGCGTCGATTCGATGCGTTGCTGCATGGTCATCACGGACTCCGCTTACGGCTTTTTCTTGGCCGGAGCGGCGCCTTTCGGGGCCAGCTCGTTGGTCATGTCGTCCAGCAGCTTGTTGACCACCGGCACGGCGCTTTCCAGCTTGGCCTGGGTCATCTGCGCCGATTGCTGGGTCAGTTGCGGCATTTTCTCCAGGACTTTCTTGCCCAGCGGCGACTGGTAGAACGCCACCAGGTCCTTGAGCTCCGATTCGCTGAAGTTGCTGGTGTAGAGCTTGACCATGTCCGGCTTCAGCTTGTTCCAGCCGATGGCCTGGTCCAGGGCGGCGTTGGCCTTGGCCTGGTAGGTTTCCAGCACGGCTTTCTTGGATTCCGGCGCCTTGGTCTGTTCAAAGCGCTGGGCGAACATCTGCTGCACTTGCATGTACACCGGAGTGCCCAGCTTGTCAGCGTGCGCCAGGGTCAGGAAAGCTTCGGCACTGGCGTTGTGGCTGGCGGTATCGGCAAGCACCTGGCCGCTGGCGCAGACCAGGGCAACCGCGGTGCAGATGGCACGAAGACGAGTCATCGAGTTTCCTTTTCTAGCAGGCGAGGTAAAACCCCAAGGGCGACCATTCTGCGCCTGATTAACATCGAGGCTCAACCCCCGGGCCTTGCCGCGCTTGCCTGGCGGGCGTGACCGGTCAACAATCGATCCGATGGAACCACCCCGGCCGAAGCCGGCCTAAACAGCGCAAATCAGACCGACAGGAGTGTGCACGATGAGCCGTATCGAAACCGACAGCCTGGGCCAGATCGAAGTCCCGGACGACGCTTACTGGGGCGCTCAGACGCAACGCTCGCTGATCAACTTCGCCATCGGCCAGGAGCGCATGCCGTTGCCGGTGCTCCATGCCCTGGCCTTGATCAAGAAGGCCGCCGCACGGGTCAACGACCGCAACGGCGACCTGCCCGCCGACATCGCCCGCCTGATCGAGCAGGCCGCCGACGAAGTGCTCGACGGCCAGCACGACGACCAGTTCCCGCTGGTGGTCTGGCAGACCGGCAGCGGCACCCAAAGCAACATGAACGTCAACGAAGTCATCGCCGGCCGCGCCAACGAACTGGCCGGCAACCCGCGCGGCGGCAAGCTGCCGGTGCACCCGAACGATCACGTCAACCGCTCCCAGAGCTCCAACGACTGCTTCCCCACCGCCATGCACATCGCCACCGTCCAGGCGGTGCAGGGCCAACTGCTGCCGGCCATCGCCGAGCTGTCCGGCGGCCTGGCCGAGCTGTCGGCGCGGCACATGAGACTGGTCAAGACCGGCCGCACCCACATGATGGACGCCACCCCGATCACCTTCGGCCAGGAACTGTCCGGCTTCATCGCGCAGCTGGACTACGCCGAGCGGGCGATCCGCGCCGCGTTGCCGGCGGTGTGCGAGCTGGCCCAGGGCGGCACGGCGGTCGGCACCGGCCTCAACTCGCCCCACGGCTTTGCCGAAGCCATCGCAGCCGAGCTGGCGGCGCTGTCCGGGCTGCCGTTCGTCACCGCGCCGAACAAGTTCGCCGCCCTCGCCGGCCACGAGCCGCTGACCGCCTTGTCCGGCGCCCTGAAGACCCTCGCCGTGGCGCTGATGAAGATCGCCAACGACCTGCGCCTGCTCGGCTCAGGCCCCCGCGCAGGCTTCGCCGAAGTGAAGCTGCCGGCCAACGAACCGGGCAGTTCGATCATGCCCGGCAAGGTCAACCCGACCCAGTGCGAGGCGCTGTCGATGCTCGCCTGCCAGGTGCTGGGCAACGACGTGGCGATCGGTTTCGCCGCGAGCCAAGGCCACCTGCAACTGAACGTGTTCAAGCCGGTGATCATCCACAACCTGCTGCAATCGATCCGCCTGCTGGGCGACGGCTGCAGCAACTTCCAGCAGCACTGCATCGCCGGGCTGGAGCCGGATACGGAGAAAATGGCCGAGCACCTGGAGCGCGGCCTGATGCTGGTGACGGCGCTGAACCCGCACATCGGCTACGACAAGTCGGCGGAAATCGCCAAGAAGGCCTACAGCGAAGGCCTGACCTTGCGTGAGGCGGCGTTGCAGCTGGGTTACCTGACCGACGAAGAGTTCGATGCCTGGGTACGGCCGGAGAACATGCTGGAGGCCGGGGCCAAGGGCTGATCCCTGCGGCGCCTTCGCGGGCGCCATCGCCAGCAGGCTGGCGCCCACAGGGTTCTGCGGTGAACACAGAGGCTGCATTCACCCAAGTCCTCTGTGGGAGCCAGCCTGCTGGCGATGGCCTCGGCAAGGGCCCCGCTCAGCCCGGCACGGCCTTGGCCCGCCGCGCCTTGAGCCCGGCGATCAGCGAAGGCCCCAGGGCCACCAGCGCCGACCCCAGCACCACCAGCACCGCCCCGCCGTACGCCAGCAGGTTGATCTGCTCGGCGTGCACGTAGTCAGGCCACCACCAGGCCGCCACCGCCACCGCCCCGAACGTCACCAGCGGCGTGATCGCCAACGTCGCGCTGACCCGCGACGCTTCCCAGTGCGCCAACGCCTCGGCGAACGCGCCGTAGGCGACCAGGGTGTTCATGCAGCACGCCAGCAGCAGCCAGCCCTGCAACGGGCTGAGCGCGAGCGCCTCCAGCGGGTGCACCCAGGGCGTGAGCAGCAAGGCGCAGAACAGGTAGATCACCATCATCACCTGCAGCGAGTTCCACACGGTCAGCAACTGCTTCTGGCCCAGCGCATAGAACGTCCACACGGTCGAGGCCAGCAGCACCAGCAGGACGCCGGCGGTGTAGTCGGACAATGACGTCAGCAGCTCCGCCAGGCGCTGGTTGAAAAACAGCGCGAAGCCGATCAGCAGCACCGCCAGGCCGATGCCCTGGCCGATGCTGAAGCGTTCCTTGAACACAAAGAGGCTGGCGATCAGCAGCATGATCGGCCCCATCTGCACCACCAGCTGCGCCGTGCCCGGACTCAGCAGGTTCAGGCCCATCAGGTACAGCACGTAATTGCCGACCAACCCCAGCACCGCCATCAGCACCAGCCAGCCGCCCTTGGGCCCGAGCGCCTTGCGGCTGGGCAGGCGCCGGGTGGCCGCCAGGTAGACGAACAGGCAACCGCCGGAGACCAGCAGGCGGAACCACGTCACGGTGATCGGATCCATCGCCACCAGCACCTGCTTGAGCTTGATCGGCAGGATTCCCCACAGAAACGCGGTCAGCAAGGCCAGGAACATGCCGTACACCCAGCGGCCCGAAGAAATGTGCATGAGTACCCCGAAATCGACTGACGAGTGCGCCCATTCTAGGCGCGGCGGCCGGCGCGACACAGGGACAGTTGGGGTCAGGCCGCAAACGGAACGGTGCAGGTCGCAGCGGAACGTTGACGCACGCCCGTTGATCGGCTGGGCGGGCGCGCCAAGTGCTTCAGGCATAAGCTCATTGGACACTTTCCAGCGCCCCCTCAAGGAGACGGACCATGTACGGCATGCGCGCCCAGGATCCGGCACCCGCCATGCACTTTCGCAGCGACCGGCTGTGCCGGGTGAACGGCGAACTGTTCTTCAGCACCCGGGAGAACACCCTCGAAGGGCCGTTCGACAGCCAGGAGAAAGCCGAGCAGGAGATCCGCGCCTACATTGCGCGGATGCAACTGCTGGATGCTGGCAGATAGAGCAAGAACCTGTTCCCTGTGGGCGCGAGCCTGCTCGCGATGGCGGTCAAGCAGGCGACATGGCTGCCTCAGGGCTCAACGCACCGCCTCGAACAACCCGGTCGCGCCCATCCCGCCCCCCACGCACATGGTGACGATCCCGTAACGCAGGTTGCGCCGCTGCAGCTCGCGCACCAGGTGCCCGACCTGACGCGATCCGGTCATGCCGAACGGATGGCCGATGGAAATCGAACCGCCGTTGACGTTGTACCGTTCGTTGTCGATCTCCAGCCGGTCGCGGCTGTACAGGCACTGTGAGGCGAACGCCTCGTTGAGTTCCCACAGATCGATGTCCGCCACCTGCAGTCCCTTGGCCTTGAGCAGTTTCGGCACCGAAAACACCGGACCGATGCCCATTTCGTCCGGCTCGCAGCCGGCCACGGTGAAACCGCGGAAAAACGCCTTGGGCTTGAGACCCAACTGCAAGGCCTTCTCCAGGCTCATCACCAGGGTCATCGATGCGCCGTCGGACAGTTGCGACGAGTTGCCGGCGGTCACCGAACCGTCTTCGGCGAACACCGGCTTGAGGCCGGCCAGGCTTTCGTAGGTGGTGTCGGGGCGGTTGCAGTCGTCGCGGTCGACGATGCCGTCGAGGATCTGCTCGGCGCCGGTGCCCTTGTCCTCGACCCGGTACTTCACCGCCATCGGCACGATCTCATCGTCGAACAGCCCCGCCGCCTGGGCCTGGGCGGTGCGCAGCTGGCTTTGCAGCGAGTACCGGTCCTGGGCCTCGCGGCTGACGCCGTAACGCCGCGCCACCGTTTCGGCGGTCTGGCCCATGGTGTGGTAGATGCCCGGCACCTGCTGCTTGAGCAGCGGATTGATCAGGTGGTCGGTGTTGACGCTCTTGAGGGTCAGGCTGATCGACTCGACGCCGCCGGCCACGATGATGTCGCTGCAGCCGGATGCGATCTGGTTGGCGGCGATCGCGATCGCCTGCAGGCCGGACGAGCAGAAACGGTTGAGGGTCATGCCCGCCGTGCCGGTGCCCAGGTGCGAGAGCACCGCCACGTTGCGGCCGATGTTGTAGCCCTGGGCGCCTTCGTTGGAGCCGGCGCCGACGATGCAGTCCTCGACGCTGGCCGGGTCGATGTCGTTGCGGGTGAGCAAGGCATTGACGCAGTGGGCCGCCATGTCATCGGGACGGGTCATGTTGAACTTGCCGCGAAAGGATTTGGCCAGGCCGGTCCGGACGCTGTCGACGATCACCACTTCACGCATCGCACACCTCATTGCAGTAGTCGGTTGGGAGTGGCTCCGAGCATAAGTCCACCCCTGGACCGGCCGCGACGATCATTCACCCGGCGTATGCGTGCCCATCGGTTCAGCTCTTGCGCTTTTTCTCCCGGCGGTCGGACCTTTCGAAGGCCTCTTCCAGCGCCCGGCTGATCGTGCGCAGCACCTTGACCCGGGCCCAGCGCTTGTCGTTGGCCTCGACCAGCGTCCACGGCGAGACCTCGGTGCTGGTGCGGTCGACCATGTCGCCCACCGCCGCGCGGTAGGCATCCCACTTGTCGCGGTTGCGCCAGTCATCCTCGGTGATCTTGAAGCGCTTGAACGGGATTTCCTCCCGGGCCTGGAAGCGCTCCATCTGGGTGTCCTTGTCGATGGCCAGCCAGAACTTGACCACGATCACCCCGGCGTCGGCGAGCTGTTCCTCGAAGTCGTTGATCTCGCCGTAGGCCCGCAGCCAGTCGGCCTTGCTGCAAAAGCCCTCGACCCGTTCCACCAGCACCCGACCGTACCAGGAGCGGTCGAACACGGTGAACTTGCCCCGGGCCGGAATGTGCCGCCAGAAGCGCCACAGGTACGGCTGCGCACGTTCCTCTTCGGTCGGTGCGGCAATCGGCACGATGCCGTACTGACGCGGATCGAGCGCCGCCGCCACCCGCCGGATCGCCCCGCCCTTGCCGGCCGCGTCGTTGCCTTCGAACACCGCCACCAGCGCGTGGCGGCGCATGCGCTTGTCGCGCATCAGCCCGGACAGCCGGGCCTGTTCGGTGATCAGTTGCTCTTCGTAGTCCTTCTTGTCCAGGGACTGGGTCAGGTCGAGGCTGTCGAGCAGGTTCATCTGATCGACCGGCGTGCCCAACGGCGCGGCATTGACCTCATGCGGGTGAACATCCGGGCGTTTGAGCGCGTTCTGCAGCCCCTCCAGCAGGATCTTGCCCACCGCCAGGCTGCGGTAATGGGCGTCCATCCCTTCGATCACGTGCCAGGGCGCGTAGTCGCGGCTGGTGCGGCGCAGCACGCGTTCCCCGTATTTGACGAACTTGTCGTAGGTCTGCGACTGCTGCCAGTCCAGCGGGCTGATCCGCCAGCTGTGCAGCGGGTCGTCGGCCAGGGCCTTGAGCCGCGCCTTCATCTGCTTCTTGGACAGGTGGAACCAGAACTTGAAGATCAACGCGCCTTCATCGCAAAGCATTTTTTCCAGGCGCTCGGCGGCGTTGATCGCCTGGTCCAGCCGCGGATCCTTGAACAGCCCGTGCACCCGTCCCTGGAGCATCTGGCTGTACCAGTTGCCGAAGAAGATGCCCATCCGCCCCTTGGCCGGCAGCATCCGCCAGTAGCGCCAGGCCGGCGGCCGGGCCAGTTCCTCGTCGGTCTGCTGATCGAAGGTGCGCACTTCGATCAGGCGCGGGTCCATCCATTCGTTGAGCAGCTTGACCGTTTCGCCCTTGCCGGCCCCTTCGATCCCGTTGATCAGGACGATCACCGGAAAGCGCCGCTGCTGCTGCAGTTCGAACTGGGCTTCGAGCAGCGCTTCGCGCAGGGCCGGCACGGCGGCTTCGTAAGTGTCTTTGTCGATGGCGTGACCGATTTCAGCGGATTCGAACATGGGACGGCTCCTTCCAGGGTTCAGCAAGACTAGCGGATCGGGCGCTGGCGCGGCACGGAAATTCCGGTGGGTGGCGGATTGTCCGCGAGCCTGCGTGCGCACGGCTTGCCATGGATCAAGCCAGGCCTGCGCAATCGGCTAGAATGGCCGCCTTGCCGTTGCCGAGCCTGCCATGAAACCTGAACTGCCCCACGCCCAGCTCGACTGGGACGACCAGGGACGCCCGCGCTCGCGGGCCTTTGACGATGTGTACTTCTCCGACCAGTCCGGGCTGGAAGAGACCCGCTACGTGTTCCTCGAACAGAACCGCCTGGCCGAGCGCTTCGCCGCATTGCCGGCGGGCGGACGTCTGGTGATCGGCGAGACCGGCTTCGGCACCGGCCTGAACTTTCTCTGCGCCTGGCAGTTGTTCGAAGAGCACGCCCCGGCCGGTGCGCGGCTGCATTTCGTCAGCGTCGAAAAGTACCCGCTGAGCCCTGCGGACCTTGAGCGCGCACTGGCGCTGTGGCCGGAACTTGCAGTGTTCGCGGACCGGTTGCTGCGGCGCTATGTGGCGATCCATCAAGGGTTCCAGCGCATCGTGCTGGACAACGGGCGGGTGACCCTGACGCTGCTGATCGGCGATGCGCTGGAACAGTTGCCGCAACTGGACGCGCGGATCGACGCCTGGTTCCTCGACGGTTTCGCGCCGGCGAAGAACCCGGACATGTGGACCGCCGAACTGTTCGCCGAACTGGCCCGGCTGGCGGCGCCCGGCGCAACCATCAGCACCTTCACCAGCACCGGCTGGGTGCGGCGCCTGCTCAATGCGGCGGGCTTCAAGATGAAGCGCACGCCGGGCATCGGCCACAAGTGGGAGATCCTGCGCGGCGAATTCCTCGGCTGGCCGGCGGAGGTGCCCGCCCCCGCACCGGACAAACCCTGGTTCGCCCGCCCGGCCCCCGTGCCCGGCAAGCGCCGGGCGCTGGTGATCGGCGCCGGGCTGGCCGGCTGCGCCAGCGCCGCCAGCCTCGCGGCCCGGGGTTGGCAGGTCAGCCTGCTGGAGCGTCACGGCGCGGTGGCGCAGGAAGCGTCGGGCAACCCCCAAGGCGTGCTGTACCTGAAGCTGTCGGCCCATGGCACGGCCCTGTCGCAGCTGATCGTCAGCGGTTTCGGCTACACCCGCCGCCTGCTGGAAAGCCTGCAGCGCGGCACCGACTGGGACGGCTGCGGTGTGCTGCAACTGGCGTTCAACGACAAGGAAGCCGAGCGTCACGCACAACTGGCCGCCGCGTTCCCGCCGGATCTGCTGCAATGGCTCGACCAACCCCAGGCGCAAGACCGTGCCGGGATCGGCCTGGCCCACGGCGGCCTGTTCTACCCGGAGGGCGGCTGGGTTCACCCGCCGGCGCTGTGTCAGGCTCAGGCTGCGCAACCGAACATCGAACTGCTGCGCCACCACGAGGTGCTGGAGCTGCGCAAGGTCGACGGCCAGTGGCAGGCCTTCGACGGTGATCGCCTGATCGCCGGCGCACCGGTCGTGGTGCTGGCCGGCGCCGCCGACGTGCGGCGCTTTGCGCAAAGCGCCGAACTGCCGCTCAAGCGCATTCGCGGGCAGATCACCCGCCTGGCTCAAACGCCACAGAGCCAGGCGCTGAAGACCGTGGTGTGCGCCGAAGGCTACGTCGCCCCTGCCCGCTTGGGCGAACACACGCTGGGCGCCAGTTTCGACTTCAACAGCGACGACCTGACCCCGACCGTCGCCGAACACCAGGGCAACCTGGCGATGCTCGACGAGATTTCCACCGACCTGACGGCACGCCTGAACCTCCAAGGGCAGGACGTCGGCCACCTTCAGGGGCGTGCGGCCTTTCGCTGCACCAGCCCCGATTACCTGCCCATCGTCGGCCCCCTCGCCGACCGCGAAGCCTTTGCCCAGACCTATGCCGCACTGGCCAGGGACGCCCGGCAAGTGCCGCAGGTGCCTTGTCCATGGCTCGACGGCCTGTACGTCAACAGCGGGCACGGCTCGCGCGGCCTGATCACCGCTCCGCTGTGCGGCGAGTTGCTGGCGGCATGGCTGGACGACGAGCCGCTGCCCTTGCCCAAAGCCGTTGCCGAGGCCTGCCATCCCAACCGGTTCGCCCTGCGCCGGCTGATCCGCGGCAAATGAAGCCGGATCCGCAGGCATTCAAAAGTCGGACAGGGCGCAGACGCCCAGTTCGATGCGCTTGATGACGTCGTCGGTCAAGCGCTTCATCAGATTCGTTTCGGCGGCTTGCCGCTCAAGCGAAATCGCATTGACCTGTTCGAGATAGTCAGCATCCGTCAGGGTGTCGGCCTTCTCGAACAGAGCTTGCAGCCTGGGCGGGTAGATCGCTTGCGCCGTGCCGAACTGACGGGGATGCTGCTGCATCATGAGATCGCACCAGAACGGCTGCTGCGCCAGAAACGCCGGAAACTCGGTCGACAGCTCGGCATTCCTGACCTTGATCAGCGCCGCCTCCAGGTCCTCCCGGGTGACGCCGCTCAAGAACTCGAAGCGCATGTGCCTGGGTTGGCCGGGCAAGTCCAGGCCCTCGGCCAGCCCCGTGCGATAGGCCAGACCGACCTCCAGCGGATCGACCCTCGGGTGGCTGGCGATGTGGGCCTGGGCGAGCTTGTCCACCCGGTCGAGGCGAAACAGCCTGCGCCCCAGCCTCAGCAGATCTGCGGCGCTCGCCTCGGCATCCGTCTGACGGTGGGTGACCTGATGCACCTCCACAGCCACTTCCAGGTGACTGAAGTTCAGCGCGGCCGAGTCCATGCAGTGGATCGGGTTGGCCGCCAGATCCAGAATCTGTTCGCAAAGCGTCGCATCGGCCTCGGCGGCCCGCAGCACACGCCAGACCCGGCGCGCCATGTCCTGGTGAGCGTATTCGGAGTCGGCGGTGCCCCCCAGTTCCGAGAGCAGGCGAAACAGACCGTCGGCCCGCGAATCTTCCTTGAAGGCCACCCAGACCCGGTTTCGTTGCTCGAACATCTGCCCGGCCTGATCCTTGAACCACAGTGCCTTGGCCTGTTGCTCGCTGAGACGGGTGATGTCGTCTTCGATGAAGCCCATCCCGACCCCGACCCGGTCCCGGTACGCCAGCAACTGGGTGCGGCTTGGATCCTGCAGCGGGTTGTGCCGCAGGTTGACCGTCTCGCTCATGCGCCTCGGCATCTGGAACAACCAGTCCGGCAGTTGCCGGATGTCGTTGTCGCGCAGGTCGACCCGGTCGAGGTTCGGCAGACGGGACAAGCCTTTGGGCAGTTCGGTCGCCCGGGTGTTTCGCAGGGACAGGAAGCGCAGATCGAACATCTTGCCCACATCCGGGGTCGCCCCCAACGCATTGCCGCTCAGGTTCAGCGAATGCAGCGAGCGCAGCCCGGACAGTTTCGCCAGCGTCTGCTCGGTCAGTTGCACGCGATTGTCCGAAAGGCTCAGGCGCGTGAGCGCAGGCATGTGCGAAATCACCTCCGGCAACCGGGTCAGCCGGTTGCCGTCCAGGTCAAGGGACTCGGCCTTCTGAAAGACCTTGAGAAAATAGACCCCGTCATCATTCAGCTGCATGTTCTTCAAGGACACTTGCCTCACATGATCGAACGAGGCATGGGCAGGCAAGTGCGGCAGTGTTCCGATGCGCATGTCGTCGAGCCTGAGGCTGCAATGCCCGTCGGCCATCCTTGTCTTGCGCCGCCAGGCCTCCACGATCAGCCGGGCCGCCTGTCGCCGGCTCTGGCGGGCCTGGCCCAGTTCTCCGCCCATGGCTTTGAGCGCCTCGTCGTCCTCGCTCCAGCGCCCGAGGCTCGCCGTCAGATCCTTCAACGTCTGCTGCAGTTGCCTGACCGCCCGGGCCCGGGTCAGGTGATCCGGGCCCAGGCCGTCGAGAAGCGCATTGGCCTGCGCATCGGAAAACAACGGATAGAGTCGCTTGACCTTGCGCCGCAGAGCATCGGCGTGTTTCGGCGAACCGACGGGACTGTCGCCCTGCACGCACGCCACGCCCTTGCGCACCGGCAGCGGCAGATCGTTGATCAGCGCCCGTTCGGCATCGAGCCGGCCGTCCAGCGCAACCTCCAGCAACCGGCCGCGCAGGCGTGCGGCATCGCCCGGCCCGGATTCGGCAAACCCTGTCGCGGAGCGCAGCGTCTGCGGCATGCCTTTCAGTACGGCGGCATACAGGCTTTCAGGCCCGGGCAGCACCCGGCCCAGGGATTGTTCCCCCTTGTGCACCGAATACCCGGCAGACGACTTGACGATCGTGCAGGTCTCGGCAGGTGCGGCACCCTGTTTGCCGATGCCCTCCAGCAACGGGCCGTGGAACGTCTGGTCGCGCAGCTCCAGCCGCCAGTCCGCCTGCCAGCCGTCCAGGCGCGGCAACAGCCGTATGCCCAGCCTGTGCGTATCGTCTTCGGCCAGCTCGGGCAGATGAAACCCCGCCAGCGCCCTGTCCATCCGCACGGCGTCGCGGATCTGGTGCATCCTTTGCGCCAGGCCCAACGGCAGCCGTCCGGTGGCGCGCAAGTGCTGGCGCTCGACGCTGGGGGCCTCATCGATGAGCTGCCGGGCACAGCGCCCGGGCGTGCCGGGAAACTGTTCGCATGCCTTGTTCACGTCGCTCGCCCCGTCTGAATCGTATTGCCGGTAAAGCCGCTCGAAGAGGGGCCTCCGCCCGGCCTTGACCTCGGCGCCCAGTCGCTTCGCCAGTTGCGCGTCCTGCCCTTCGCCGACGGCGGGAGCGCCGATCAGCGTCTGCACCTCCTCGGGGTAGAGTCCCCCGAGGATCGCCTGCAGCAATTGCCCGGCGGCCAGCTGAGTCTCGGTCACGTGGACGCAGAGGTCGGGGTCGCTCACCGCAGTCGGCGGGTACGTCACCATGACGTTCGCCTCGCCATCCAGCACTTCGATGTAGCGTCCCTGGGGCCACCCCTTGAGCAGGGGCAGCGCATGCAACTGCGCCTGCGCATGCAGCGGGTCGCCCGCAATGCCCTGCTCCATGTCGGCAATGAAACGGCGCAGCTTGCCGTCGAGCTCGAAGCGCTTGGCCATGTCCTGCAGTCGCAGCGGCAGCGGCGCACTGTCCTGCGCCAACCGATGCAGTTCATCGAGCGGAGTATCGGTCAGCTTCCGGATCATCCCCAGTTGCCTGTCATCGATGCCGGACAGGCGCGGATCCATGCGCTTGAGCACATAGGCCGGATCACGCCATTGCTCGACCTGCTCGCCGGGACACAGCCAACCCCCTTCGCCGTTGGGCAGGGGCTCGGGCGCAAAGGCCGCCTTGCGCGTCGGATGCCGGATCCGCCAGGTCTTTGAATCGGGATCGAGCGCCACGGCATAGTGCTTGTCCCCGATCCGCAGGAACGTCCGGTCACCGGCCTGATACACCCCTGAAGAACCGACCGGCGTCGGCGTCTCCGTTGCCGCCGGTTGCTCATACCCCTGCAATGACTGCATCCACAATCGAGACCTGCCCGTCCGATCGAACACCGCACCGAAACGCCCGAAGAATTCCGGATGCCGGGCAAACGACTGGCGCACCACGGTCCCCAATGATTTCGCTGCGCCTGCGGTCGCCGCCATCAGGGCAACGTTCTCCGCCACCCCGAGCATGTGCGCCAGGGCATCGTGCCGGTCGCCGCTGCCCCAGTCCTCGATGCCCTCGTAGGCCTCCGCCAGCAACTGACCGACCGCCACCCCCATCATCAGTTCCCCCACCACCGGCAAGAAAAAACCCGCCAGGCCGGCAATGGTCACGCCGGTGTCCAGATAGCCTAACCAGCGTTCGCGCGATGCCTCGGCGTCAACGTCGGCGGTGGGCACCGCAAGCACCTGGGCGTCGATCCGCAGCTTGCCGACATGGCTGTGCAGCATGAAATCGAACAACGTCCGTGCGATCGGCCGCGCCTCGACCTTTCCCAGATTCCGTGTGCGGGCAAAGGCCTTGAAGAAGTCTGCCTTGCTGTCTTCGTCCAGGTAGCGGGAAAAAGGCGCCGCGTAGCTGCGCAGGCCCAGCTTCAGCGTCAGGTACACCTTGAACGTGTTGAAGTCGGGGTATTCGAACAGCGGCCGGTAGGGTTCGCCGGGCATGTAGACCAGGCACCACTCGCCCGGATGCTCCTCGACCGGGCGTTGCGAAAACACCACCACGCCCCAGATGCAGGTGTCCCGCAGCCCGAGCCCCTGCATGCGCACGGGACGCCCTTCGTAACGCAGGGCGCCTGCGTCCGCAACACCGTCGGCGCCGACCAGCCGTTGCAGCATCTGAAATCCCGGCAGGGTGATATCCCCTTTCATCAGGGCCAGGTGCATGTCGAACGCCAGCAGCCGCTTTTTCAGCTCGACGATGTCTTGGCCCAGGGCGCCCGCCACCTCGGTCTGTCCGGCCCGCTCCTGCAGGCCGAACACCTGCGTGAAGTGATCCTGATAGCGCCGCCCCAGGTCCAGGCTGCGGCAAAGACCGGCGAAGGCCGACGGCGTCAGGCCGGCAACCCCTTTCGGCTGGTTCTTGAGCCGGACCTCACTGCCTTTGGGCAAGCCGGCGGTGCCCGCCTCCTCCTCGGTGAAGTTCTGCATGGCCGCGTCCAGCAAGGTGCGCTCGCCGCGTTCGACGCCCTTGAGCGTCAAGCAGTCGCTCTCGACCTCGAAAGCCACCGGCCAGCGCAGCTGCAAGGCGTGGGTCAGCCCGGATGCGCAAAAGGCCTTCAGCGGCTGCAGGCGGCTCAGTCCGGTTTCCGCCTTCACCTGGCTGACCCGAAGTTCACGGGCTGCCTGCACCAGTGCCGTGATCCTTTGGGCGGTGGCCTTGAGCAGCCACGAAGGGATGCGTTCCTGCAGCACCTCGGCGGTGTCCAGGTCACCGGTGGCGTCCAGCAGAATGGCGAGCACCTGTTCGTTCGTCAGCGTGGCAGGGGTCAGTGGGGTGTCCGGGCTTTGCATCGGCAATCGTCCTTAATTGCGGGGTCAGACCGTCACCTTATCGGCCCTGAGGGGGTGATTGATAACGCGAAATCCTGTGCGGTTGCCGTACCGGATCAGCAGGAATTCCCATGTTTCCCATTACCCGCTAACGCACGAAACGCTCGCGGATCTGCTATGGGCCGCCGCTCGCCCGGGACGTTTTATAACCGATCGTTCTAAAACTACCGCTTCCTGCGCGGGTCAGTTTTTCAGTACCGGCCATTCGGGCACGGTGCGGCTTGACCTCCCCAACGGAAAAACCGGTAAGGAACCTATGTGCGGATTAGCTGGCGAGTTACGTTTTGACCATCACCCTGCAGACCTTGCAGCCATCGAACGAATCACCCATCACCTGGCCCCCCGCGGCCCCGACGCCTGGGGCTTCCATGCCCAGGGACCGATCGCCCTGGGCCACCGTCGCCTGAAAGTCATGGACCTGTCGGAAGGCTCGGCGCAGCCGATGACCGACAACCCGCTGGGCCTGTCCCTGGCCTTCAACGGCGCGGTCTACAACTTCCCGGAACTGCGCGCCGAACTCGAAGGCCTCGGCTATGCCTTCCATTCCGGCGGCGACACCGAAGTGCTGCTCAAGGGTTATCACGCCTGGGGGGAAGCGCTGCTGCCCAGGCTCAACGGCATGTTTGCCCTGGCCATCTGGGAGCGCGATGCGCAGCGGCTGTTCGTCGCCCGCGACAGGCTCGGCGTGAAACCCCTTTACCTGTCGCGCACCGGCGAACGCCTGCGCTTTGCCTCAAGCCTGCCGGCGCTGCTCAAGGGCGGCGACATCAGCCCGGTCCTCGACCCGGTCGCCCTCAACCATTACCTGAATTTCCACGCCGTCGTCCCGGCGCCGCGCACCTTGCTGGCCGGCGTCGAAAAGCTGCCGCCCGCCACCTGGATGCGCATCGGCGCGGACGGGCTCACCGAACGCAAAACCTGGTGGACGCTGCCCTACGGCCCACGCGAAGACGAGAAAGGCCTGACGCTCGAGGACTGGCGCGACCGCGTGCTGGACAGCACCCGGAAGGCGGTCGCCATCCGGCAGCGCGCGGCGGTGGATGTGGGCGTGCTGCTGTCCGGCGGCGTCGATTCGAGCCTGCTGGTCGGGCTGTTGCGTGAAGCCGGTGCGGACAACCTGTCGACCTTCTCCATCGGCTTTCAGGATGCCGGCGGCGAGCGCGGCGACGAGTTCCGGTACTCGGACCTGATCGCCAGGCATTACGGCACCCGCCACCATCAGTTGCGCATCGACGAAAAGGAAATCATCGAACAGTTGCCCGCCGCGTTCCGCGCCATGAGCGAGCCGATGGTCAGCCACGACTGCATCGCCTTCTACCTGCTGTCCCGCGAAGTGGCCAAGCACTGCAAAGTGGTGCAGAGCGGCCAGGGCGCCGACGAGCTGTTCGCCGGCTATCACTGGTATCCGCAGGTGGACGGCGCCGCCGATCCGTATGCGGCCTATCGCCAGGCGTTCTTCGACTGCAGCCACGAGGACTACAAGGCCACCGTGCAACCGAAATGGCTGACGGCCAATGACGCGGCGGGCGATTTCGTGAAGGAACACTTCGCGCAGCCCGGCGCCGACGATCCGGTGGACAAGGCCCTGCGCCTGGACAGCACGGTGATGCTGGTGGACGACCCGGTCAAGCGGGTCGACAACATGACCATGGCCTGGGGCCTGGAGGCGCGGACGCCGTTCCTGGACTATCGCCTGGTCGAGCTGTCGGCGCGGATTCCCGCACGCTTCAAGTTGCCCGACGGCGGCAAGCAGGTGCTCAAGGAAGCGGCGAGGCAGGTCATTCCCGCGCAGGTGATCGACCGCAAGAAGGGCTATTTCCCGGTGCCCGGCCTCAAGCATCTGCAGGGTGACACGCTGGACTGGGTACGCGATCTGCTGCTCGACCCGAGCCAGAACCGCGGCCTGTTCGAGCCGGCGGCGCTCGACCGCCTGCTGACCGATCCCCAACGTCACCTGACGCCTCTGCGCGGCTCCCGGCTGTGGCAACTGGCAGCCCTGAACCTGTGGCTCAGCGAACAAGGAATCTGACCGATGAAACCCCATGCCACAGCCTTCGGCCAGCGCCTGCTGCGCGGTCAGGCCCCCTCCTACGAACGTTTGCAGGCGCGCCTGGCCGAAGACGGCAGCCAACCGGCCAGCGTCCCGATCGCCGTGCATTGCGGCTGGGGCCGCCTGCTGATCGGCCATACCTTTGCCGATCCTGCGAGCCTCGCCGGGGAACTGCTCAAGGAGCGGCCGGGCGAACGCGACATCGCGCTGTACGTCGCCGCACCGCAGCAGGTGCTCGGGCTCGAACCCGCACAGCTGTTTCTCGACCCCTCCGACACCCTGCGCCTGTGGTTCAGCGACTACCGCCCGGCGACCCGGATCTTCCGCGGCTTCCGCATCCGCCGCGCCCAGGGCGATGCGGACTGGCAGGCCATCAACCAGCTGTATCAGGCCCGCGGCATGCTGCCGGTCGATCCCGCCCGGCTCACCCCGCATCACCGGGGCGGGCCGGTGTACTGGCTGGCCGAAGACGAAGACAGCGGCGCGGTGATCGGCAGCGTGATGGGGCTCAATCACCGCAAGGCGTACCGCGACCCGGAGAACGGCAGCAGCCTGTGGTGCCTGGCGGTCGATCCGCAGTGCCCGCGCCCCGGGGTCGGCGAAGTGCTGGTGCGTCACCTGATCGAACACTTCATGAGCCGGGGCCTGAGCCATCTCGACCTGTCGGTGCTGCACGATAACCGGCAGGCGAAGAACCTCTACGCCAAACTGGGTTTGCGCAACCTGCCGACGTTCGCCATCAAACGCAAGAACGGCATCAACCAGTCGCTGTTCCTGGGTCCGGGACCGGTGGCGCCGTTCAATCCCTACGCGCGGATCATCGTCGACGAGGCGCATCGGCGCGGCATCGATGTGCAGGTGGACGATGCCGAAGCCGGCCTGTTCACCCTCAGCCACGGCGGGCGCCGGGTGCGTTGCCGCGAATCCCTGAGCGACCTGACCAGCGCCGTCAGCATGACCCTGTGCCAGGACAAGAGCCTGACCCACAAGGCGCTCAAGGCCGCCGGGCTGAACCTGCCGGCGCAGCGGTTGGCGGGCAACGCGGACGACAACCTGGCGTTTCTCGACGAGCACCTGCGGGTAGTGGTCAAGCCCCTGGACGGCGAACAGGGCCAGGGCGTGGCGGTGGACCTGCAGGGCATCGAGGACGTGCAGCGGGCCGTCGAAGCGGCAAAGGCATTCGACAGCCGGGTGTTGCTGGAGAGTTTCCACGAAGGGCTCGACCTGCGGATCCTGGTCATCGGCTTTGAGGTCGTGGCGGCGGCGATCCGCCGTCCGGCGCAGGTGATCGGCGACGGCCGCCATACGGTCGGCGCACTGATCGAGGCCCAGAGCCGGCGCCGGCAGGCGGCCACCGGCGGGGAAAGCAAGATCCCGCTGGACGACGAGACCCGGCGCACCCTGCGCATGGCCGGCTACGACTGCGAAAGCGTCTTGCCGGCGGGCGAGACGCTGTCCGTCCGGCGCACGGCGAACCTGCACACCGGCGGCACCCTGGAAGACGTCACGGCCATCCTGCATCCGACGCTGGCCGATGCGGCCGTGCGCGCGGCGCGGGCGCTGGACATTCCGGTGGTGGGCCTCGACCTGATGGTGACCGCCGCCGACCGGCCGGAACATGTGTTCATCGAAGCCAACGAACGGGCCGGCCTGGCCAACCACGAACCGCAGCCGACGGCGGAACGGTTTGTGGATCTGCTGTTTCCGCACAGCCGAGCCGCTGCCTTCTGACTGTGCGCCGGCCGAACCGACGCCTTCGCGGGCAAACCCGTTCCCGCAGGGACATGCGGCTGCCCGCAAAGGCGCTGTCACAGCCAGCGCATGCCACCCCCATCAGGAGATTCCATGGCCAATCAACTTCCCGAACCGGACCTGAACTACCTGCAGAAAGTCCTGCTGGAAATGCTCGCGATTCCCAGCCCCACCGGGTTCACCGACACCATCGTGCGCTATGTCGCCGAACGCCTGGAGGAACTCGGCATCCCTTTCGAGATGACCCGCCGCGGCACGATCCGCGCCACGCTCAAGGGCAAGAAGAACAGCCCCGACCGGGCGGTGTCGGCGCACCTGGACACCATCGGCGCCGCCGTGCGTGCGATCAAGGACAACGGCCGCTTGACGCTCGCCCCGGTCGGCTGTTGGTCGAGCCGCTTCGCCGAAGGCAGCCGCGTCAGCCTGTTCACCGACAATGGCGTGATCCGCGGCAGCGTCCTGCCGCTGATGGCTTCCGGGCATGCGTTCAACACGGCGGTGGATGAGCTGCCGATCAGCTGGGATCACGTCGAGCTGCGCCTGGACGCCTACTGCGCCACGCGGGCCGACTGCGACTCGCTGGGCATCGGCATCGGCGACGTGGTGGCGTTCGACCCGCTGCCGGAGTTCACCGAAAGCGGCCACATCAGCGCCCGCCACCTCGACGACAAGGCCGGTGTGGCCGCCCTGCTGGCGGCGCTCAAGGCCATCGTCGACAGCGGCCGGGAACCGCTGATCGACTGCCACCCGCTGTTCACCATCACCGAGGAGACCGGCAGCGGCGCGGCGGCTGCCCTGCCCTGGGACGTCAGCGAATTCGTCGGCATCGACATCGCGCCGGTCGCGCCCGGCCAGCACTCCAGCGAACACGCGGTCAGCGTCGCGATGCAGGACTCCGGCGGGCCGTACGACTATCACCTGTCACGGCACCTGCTGCGCCTGGCCGGCGAACACGATTTGCCGGTGCGCCGCGACCTGTTCCGCTATTACTTCAGCGACGCCCATTCGGCGGTGACCGCCGGCCACGACATCCGCACCGCCCTGCTCGCGTTCGGCTGCGACGCGACCCACGGCTATGAACGCACCCACCTCGACAGCCTGGCGGCGCTCAGCCGTCTGCTGGGGGCGTACATGCTCAGTGCGCCGGTGTTCGCCAGCGATGCGCAACCGGCCGATGCGTCCCTGGAGCGCTTCAGCCATCAGATCGAACATGACACCCAGATGGAAAGCGACACGCGGGTGCCGTCGGTGGACAGCCTCGTGGGACAGAGGTCCGACCGTTAGGTCGGCGGTGCCTTGGCCGGCGCCATCGCCGGCAGGCCGGCTCCCACAGGGATCGGGCTTGCCGGCGAAGGGGCGAACAGGCCACCGGCTCCTCCCGCGCTGGCCGCCGACCGCCAATCGCCGTAGCATCACGGCATTGACCGAACCGAGGCGCCCATGCTGATTCCCCACGACATGCTTGAAGTCGACACCCTCACCCGTCTGATCGAGGACTTCGTCACCCGCGACGGCACCGACAACGGCGACGACACCCCGCTGGAGACCCGCGTGCTGCGGGTCCGCCAGGCCCTGAGCAAAGGCCAGGCGCTGATCGTGTTCGACCCGGAAAGCGAGCAGTGCCAACTGATGCTCAAGCACGACGTGCCCAAGCACCTGTTCGACTGACCTTCAGCGCCCCTTGCCGCCCGCCTGCTTGCGCTGGATGCGTTCGTAGACCTCGGCGCGGTGCACTTCGACCTGCTGCGGCGCCTCGACGCCGAAGCGGACGCTGGAGCCGTTGACCGACAGCACGCGCAGGGAAATGTTGTGGCCGATGGAAATCTGTTCGCCGACGACACGGCTGAGTACAAGCATGGGATAGATCCTTCAAGGTGAGCGAGCCTTGAAGATGCGCGGCTTACCGGTGCTTCACAATGCGCGCCGGACAAATCAGTCATGCCCTACACGTCACCGGCGCGGCGCCCTTCGGACGTTTCCCGCAAACCGGTGAAAACCTACACCGTTTCAGGCAGCGGAAAACCGCGGACCGAACAGGATCACGCTGGCGCCGATCACGCACAGCGCGACCCCGATCCAGTCCGAGCCCAGGGGTCGGATGCGCTCGACCACCGCCAGCCAGCCGATCGAAGCGATGATGTAAATGCCGCCGTAAGCGGCGTAGGCACGCCCGGCGTAGGCCGCCTCGATGCGCGTGAGCAGCAGCGCGAACAGGGTCAGGCTCAGCAGCGCGGGAATCACCCAAAGCGCGCTTTTGCCCTGGCGCAGCCACATCCAGAAGGCGAAGCAGCCGGCGATTTCGAACAGCGCGGCAAGAAAGAACCACAGGTAATTGAGCATGCAAGACGTCTCGTCAGGGTGACTGTTGCGGCCACCCTAACGATGAGGCACTGCGGGAGCAAGTTCAGCCGTTGCTCTGCCGGGCCTTGGCGCGCATTTTGTCGGCCATGGCGGTCATTTCGTCGTACAACAGTTGCGGATTCTTCTGCTTGAGCGCCCAGGCCATGCGCCCTTGTTCGTGGGGCAGGATCATGAACTCGCCGGCGGCGACCCGGTTGAAGATGTAGTCGGCGATGTCGGCGGCGGTGATCGGCGAGCTTTCCAGCAATTTGCCGACCTGGGCCTTCATGGCCGGCGTCGGGCCTCGGAACGAGTCCAGCAGGTTGGTCTGGAAGAACGACGGGCACACCACATGGACACTGACTTCCTGCTGCGCCAGTTCGACCAGCAGGCTTTCCGACAGCGCCACCACACCGGCCTTGGCCACGTTGTAGTTGCTCATGGCCGGCCCCTGCATCAGCGCCGCCATGGAGGCGATGTTGATGATCTTGCCCTTGCTCTGCTCCAGCAGCGGCAGGAACGCCTTGCAGCCCTTGACCACGCCCATGAGGTTGATCGCGATCTGCCAGTCCCAGTCTTCCAGCGACAGTTCGCTGAAGAAGCCGCCCGAGGCCACGCCCGCATTGTTGACGATGATGTCGATGCCCCCGAACTTCACTTCGCAGGCCTGGGCGAACGCCGTGAGCTGGCTGTAGTCGCGCACGTCGCAGCGCTGGACGAAGCCGTCGCCGCCGGCCTCGCGCACGAGTTTGAGGGTTTCCTGCAGGCCCGGCTCGCTGACGTCCGACAAGGCCAGCCGCCAGCCCTCGCGCGCCCAGCGCAACGCGATTTCGCGACCCAGGCCGGAGCCTGCACCAGTGATCATCATGCGATTTTGCATAGAGACAGCCTTGTTGTTCTTTGGAAGATGCGCGGAGTGTAGCGAAGGATCCGCAGCCGCCCACGCTCCATCAGATTGCTGAATGGCGGGGGCAAACCGTCGCGTCGGGCGTGAGCGCAGGGCGTTGCGGGCACCGCCAAAAAACATTGAATTTTCTGTCGGGCGCGCCAGTCGGAACTTGTAAGACGCCTGGATCCGGATCGTTTCCAGCCGGCCTTGGACTGCAAGACTTTCCGAAACCTTCTCGACAAGGAAACAGACATGGGCACAATCCTCATCATTATCCTGATCCTGTTGCTGATCGGTGGTCTGCCGGTCTTTCCGCACTCCAGAAGCTGGGGCTACGGCCCTTCCGGCATCATCGGCGTGGTGCTGGTCGTGCTGTTGGTGCTGTTGCTGCTCGGCCGGATATAGCGTTTTTCGCAGGCAAAAAAAGAGGCCCTTCAAGGGCCTCTTTTCATGGAGCGGAACCTGGCTTGCCTGACGGTCAGTCCGGCTTGCCGTTGACCACACCGGCGGTGTTGTCGATCAGGCTCTTGGTGGCCGTCTGCAGGAACGCTTCGAGCTTGTGCTTGAGCTCGGCGGTGCGCGGCGCATCGGGAATGACCTCGGCGTGAGGATTGGCGCCCAGCTCGTAGGCGTAGATCTTCGGCGCCATGTCCTTGTCCTTCGGCAGCACCAGGATCTGGTCGGCGGTCACGATGGCGGTGGTCTGCTCACTGCCCGACGGCTTGATCACACCGAAGCCGGTGTCGCCCTGCGGCAGGTTGAGCAGGTCGCGGCCCCAGCACTGGTGACGCACTTCGCCGCCCAGGCGGCCCATGATGGTCGGCACGATGTCGATCTGGGTGCCCACGGTGTGGTCACGCTGGCCGAACTTCTCCTGGATGCCCGGCGCGATCATCAGCATCGGCACGTTGAAGCGGCCCAGGTCCATCTCGGTGATCTGGCGTTCGTTGCCGAAGCCGTGGTCGCCGACGATGACGAACAGGGTCTCCTTGAAGTACGGCTCCTTGCGGGCCTTCTCGAAGAACTGGCCCAGCGCCCAGTCCGCGTAACGCATGGCGGTCAGGTGCTCGTTCAGGGTGCCGCGGTCGGTCACGCGCTCCACCGGCAACGGCGTCGGCAGCGCATACGGGGTGTGGTTGGACAGGGTCTGCAGCAAGGCATAGAACGGTTTCTTGTCCTTGCCGTCGCGGGCCTTCAGCTCTTCCAGGCCACGGTCGAACATGTCCTGGTCGGACACGCCCCACGTCGGGTCGGAGAACACCGGATTCACGAAATCGTTGCGGCCGACGAAGTTGGTCATGCCCTGGTTGCTGAAGAAGCCCGACTGGTTGTCCCAGGCGAAGTCGCCGTTGTAGACGTAGACATCGTCGAAGTCGCGGGCGCTGAGCAGCTGCGGCAGGCCGGACAGCTTGTGGCTGCCTTCCGGCGTCTGCATCAGGTATTCGAAGCCCGGCAGGTTCGGGAAGCACGCCATGGTGGCGAACATGCCCTGGTGGGTGTGGGTGCCGTTGGAGAAGAACCGGTCGAACAGCAGGCCTTCCTTCGACAGCTTGTCCAGGTACGGCGTGATGTTGCCCGGGCCGCCCAGCGCGCCCACCGAATGGCCGGCCATGCTTTCCATCAGGATCACGACGACGTTCTTGATCGGCAGGGTCTTGTCGGCCGGCGGGGTGTAGTCGCGACGCACGGCGGCGATGTCGGCATCGACCAGCTTGTCGTCCGGCATCAGCAGCATCTCGCGCACGACCTTCTGCGCCTCAGGCTGCGGCAGCGTGGCCTTCCAGATGTTGTTGCGGTCTTCGCCCATCCGGTCCTTGGCCGCCGCGATCAGCGACAGCGTGCCGTTGAGGCCCAACTGGTTGGCGAAGTTCGATTCGGTGGTGTACACGTCGCCCCAACGCAGCGGCGGGCCCTGGCGCAGGGTGCCGCGGGCGGCCACCACGCAGATCACCAGGCAGACCACGAACACCGCAAGACGCGCATACCACGGCGCCACCTGACGGGTGCCGACGTTGCCGCCGCTGAACGGGCCGCGCGGGCGGGTGGCGCGGTCGGCGCCCTTGAACGCCAGCGTCAGGATCACGGTGCCCACAGCCCAGGCCAGCAGATAGCGCACCACCGGGAAACCGTACCAGAGCATGCTCATGACGGTTTTCGGGTCTTCCTTCACGTACTGGAACACCAGCCCGTTGAGGCGCTGGTGGAACTCGCGGTAGAAGTCCATCTCCATCAGGCCGAGGAACAGCGCGATGCTCGACACCACGGTCAGCCACAGGCGGAAGAAGCCGCGCGCGGCCATCGCCCGGACGCTGAACAGCGCCAGCAGCAGCGGAATGCAGAGGTAGACCACCAGGCGCAGGTCGAAACGCAAGCCGTTGGCGAAGGCTTCGAGGAAGGTGGAAGCCGGGGTGTCGAGGATCATCTCGCGGTTGTAGACCAGCAGCGCGAGGCGCAGCACGGACAACATCACCATCATGACCAGCGCGCACAGCAGCGTGTAGGCCAGATGCGATTTGACGGTCGGTTGCAGCAGGCGACTGGAAGATCGCTGCCGGTTCAGGGCGTCCGGGTTTGCCATGTCGTTTTAGGACCCATTGGAAGTTGAAATTGCAAGAAACAGCTGCGCCCTGCCCTCTGTTGGCCATTCCCAGGCCCCGGGGCTTGCGCGGTGCGCAAATGTTGCACGATCGACGGCGGCATTGCCATTGATTACTGCCCTGGCGCCGGACACTTTCATCCGGGCCCGGCAGGGGTGCAAAGATGCGGGCGAATTGTCTGGAAGCGTTTGTGAAAATTTCGTTCAACGCATATCCGGAAACACAAAAAAAATACAAAACTGCCACAAAACAAAACGCCCCGAGGGGTCAGGGCGTTTCGTCGACTCAGGCGGCGCTTACTTCTCGGCGCGCGCCTTGAGGGCCTTGAGCGTGTTGAACGGCGCATCCACCACGAACTTGTTGGCGACCATCGCCGGCACGCTGCCGCCCGGCTCGGTGTGCACCTGGTAGGTCACTTCGACCTGGTCGCCCTTGGGCACGAACTTCCAGAAGCCCTTGACCTGGGCGACCCGCACATAGCCTTTCTCTTCCGGAACGTACTTCGGCACGCCTTCCAGGTTGCGGGTCAGGCTGCCGTCGGCGCCTTCGACGGTGGTGATGTGCAGCACCGAATCACGCGGAGTGACCGGCCACGGCGTGTTGAAGCGGGTGTAGGTCCAGCTCTGGTCGCCTTCGTGCTTGAGCAGTTTCTGGGACTCGCACTCGTGAATCCAGGCGCAGGCGCCGGAAACGTCTTCCTGCAGCGCGCGCAGCTTGGCGACGGTGGTCTTCATCAGCGTCACGCCCTGATAGGACTTGTAGTCCGAGCCCGGCACTTCGCTCAGGGACACCTTGATCCCGTCCTCGTTCTTGGCGACCTTCCAGTCTTCCGCCTGGGCGGCCGAAGTGGCCAGCACGGCGGTCAGACCGCACAACACAGCGATACGGTGCAGCGAACCCATAGTCTTGTTCCTTATTGTTGAAGTTCCGTTCGTTTGACACATCACGCCGCCGTCATCTGCTCCCACCAGCCGATCAGCCTGATCGCCTCTTCGCGGCTGTCGCCGCAGACTTCAGGGTCGGCCTTGAAACCCGAACAGACCGCCGGGCGTTCCGGCCGGCCGAAAATGCTGCACAGGTTTTCGGCCGAGAGCTGCACGCAACGTTCGCCGGCGGGCTTGCCCTGGGGCATGCCGGGAATCGGCGAACTGATGGATGGGGCGATGCAGCAGGCGCCACAACCTTCACGGCAGTTCATGGCAACGGATTCCTCGCGACGGGCAATGCATGAAAAGGACGGGGAACAGAGTAACGGCTAAAACGCCTGTTTTAAATTCCCTGAAACGGAGTTTTTGCAGGTAAACGGAAATGACCGGTCAGTCTCCGACAAAACGTCTGGCCGGCGGGTCACCGATGGGCGGGTTTCACTGCTTGAATTCGAAGTCCAGCGCGGCCCCTTCGACTTCACGCCGCTCCTCGTTGCGCAGCTGCAACTGCATTTCGTTGCTGAGCAAACGGCCGTTGAGCTGGAAGCCGCTGTTCTTTTCGCCAAACATCTGCGGCAAGACCGCCTCATGCTTGGGCAGCGGCACGGCGCCGGCCGGCTTCAGTTGCTGAACCATGTCCTTGGGCAGGCTCAGGTCGAGCCGGGCGGGCGGCAACGGTGTCTTGACCACTTCGCTGGCCGCTTTCGACTTGGAGGCGATCGGTGCGCGTTTCTTGACCGGCGCAGCCTTCTTCTGCGGCGCCTTCTTCGCCGGAGCCGCCTTCGCCGCGGCGGCCGGCTTTTTCGTGGCGGCGGCCGCGGGTGCCTTTTCCTGGACGGAAGCCGCCAGGACACCTGGCCCATGTCCGATCACAAACAGGCAGAGCAAAACCCGGACGACAGGAAAAATCGCTTTCATGAATTCAACGGAGGCAACGGCAGAGGGCCATATGCTCGCCTGTCGGACGCCTCGTGACAAGCTCCGCCATCGACTCAGAAGCCGCCGGCGGTCTCCTGGCAGAGCTGGGTCGCCAGCAGGCCGAGGGTCATCAGCGTCCGCTCCGCCTCGCGGTTCCAGGAAATTCCGCAGTTGAGCCGGATGCAGTGGTTGAACTGCTCGGTGTTGCTGAAGATCAGGCCCGGCGCGATGCTGATGCCCTGCTGCAGGGCCCGCACGTGCAATTCCTGGGTGTTGACCCGCCCCGGCAGGCTCACCCAGAGAATGAAGCCGCCGGTGGGCCGGGTCATCTGGGTGCCCTCAGGGAAATACTGCTGGACCGCCAGTTGGAAGGCGCTGAGGTTTTTCCGGTATTCCTGGCGGATGTACCGCAAATGCCGGTCATAGCCGCCATTCTCCAGGTACGCCGCAATCGCCATTTGCGTGACGCTGCACGCCGAATGGGTGCTGAACGTCTGCAGACGCTGGATCTCCTGCTGGTATTTCCCGGCGATCATCCAGCCGATGCGCACGCCCGGCGACAGCGTCTTGGAGAAGCTCGAACAGTAGATCACCCGGTCGAGCCGGTCGTAGGCCTTGAGCGCCTTGGTGCGGCCCTGCTCGAACATCAGCTCGCCGTAGATGTCGTCCTCGACGATCTGGATGTCGAAGTCCGAGGCCAGGCGCAGCAACTGCTTCTGCCGCTCTTCGGGCATGGTGCCGCCCAGCGGGTTGCTCAGGCGCGTGGTCAGCACCAGGGCCTTGATCGACCATTGGTTGGCCGCCAGCTGCAGGGCCTCCAGGCTCATGCCGGTGGCCGGGTCGCTGGGGATCTCGATGACCTTCAGGCCCAACAGGTCGGCCAGCTGCAACAGGCCGTAGTAGGTCGGGGACTCGGCGGCGATCAGGTCGCCGGGCTGGGTCAGCACCCGCAGGGACATCTGCAGGGCATCGACGCAGCCGTGGGTGATCACCACTTCGAACGGGTCGACCACCACGCCCGCATCGCGCATGCGGATCGCCACTTGCCGGCGCAGCGGTTCGAAGCCCGGGCTGAACATATAGCTGAACGCCCGCGGGCTGTGGAACCGCGTGACCTTGGCCAACTGCTGGTGCAGCGCCCGGACCGGCAGGTAATCGACGCTGGGCACCGCGGCGCCCAGCGGGAACACGCCTTCGCGGCGGGATTCGACCAACACTTGCTGAATGATGCTGCTGCGGGTGACCAGGCCAGGCCGCTCGACCCGTGCGATGTCCGGCGTCGGCGCCGTCAGGGCGGGTGTCTGGTGCACGTAGTAGCCGGACTGCGGCCGCGCCCGGATCAGCCCCTGGTCCTCAAGGTTGGCGTAAGCCTGCAGCACCGTGGCATGGCTGACGTTGAGCTGCGAACTCATCTTGCGCACCGACGGCACGCGTTCCCCCGGCTGATAGACGCCGCGACGGATGTCTTCAGCCAGTTGTTGAGCAATACGCTGGTAGAGCAAGAGGTTGGTCATGACGCAGCACTCGATTTCACGGGGCGTTTTATTCTTGTTCGAAACAATACCGGAACAGTTTAGAAGTGTACTGGGACAGTTGCCACATTACTCGACCGTACAGTGCAGTGTCAGCCGTGACCCTGAAAATATGCGCGCTATTCGACAGACGTAAAAAAGCCCGGCGCTGCCTGACAGCCCGGGCTTTCCAGTGACGCCAGCCTCAGCGGGCGGCGCCGAGCTGGCCTTTTTCGTCGGAGAACACGATTTCCACCCGACGGTTCTGCGCACGCCCGCGCTCGGAAGCGTTGGCGTCCACCGGATATTCGTCACCGTAGCCTTCGACCTGAATGCGCTTGTCGTCGATGCCCAGATCCATCAGCACATCGGCCACCGACTGGGCGCGGTCGCGGGACAGCTTGAGGTTTTCCTGCTTGCCGCCGGTGCTGTCGGTGTAGCCCTCGATGCGCACCACCCGCTTCGGATTGAGCTGCAGGAACTGCACAAGCTTGAGCACCACGCGGTTCGCCGAGTTGTTGAGCTCCGCTTCGCCGGTGTCGAACAGCACATCGCCCAGGGTCATCACCAGGCCGCGGTCGGTCTGGGTGGTGGCCAGGGCAACGATCTGCTCTTCCAGCCATTTGCCTTGCTGCTGCACGCTCGACAGCTTGGACTCGCGCAGGGCCAGTTGCAGGCGCTGGCGTTCAAGCTCCAGTTTCGCGGCGCGCTCTTCGTTGAGCACCTGATTGGTGTGCTCGCGGGCGATCGCGCTGTAGCGCTGGCTGAGGTAGGCGTAATGCTGCACGTCGCCGCCGCTGCCCCAGTACGTAGAAAGACGGTCGGCGCGGGCCAGGGATTCGCCGGCGCGGATCACGTCCTTCGGCGCGATGCGCAGCACGTTGGAGTCTTCCTTGACCTTCTGGAAATCGGCACCCGCCTGTTGCAGCGCCGATTCGCTCTGCTGGCCGGCACAGCCGTAGAGACCGACGCAGCCGGCCACGACCAGGCCGCCGAGGAGTCTGGACGTAAGGCTCATTGGGCATCCCCCAGTTGCTTGCGCAGGCGGGCGATGCGGGTGTTGAGCGCACTCACCTGCTCTTCGCTCTTGTGGGTCAGCACCTTGGCCTCCGCCAGACGCGCATCCAGCTCGGCCTGCTCGGCCCGCATCCGCGCGTTCTTGTAGGACTCGCCGGCCATGCTGCCCTTGGCGCGGCTGTACTTGTCTTCGGCCAGTTTCATTTCCGGCACATCGTCGGCGGTGGCGCCCACGGCCTTGGCCTGCTCCAGGGCTTGCCCGGTCAGGCGCATCTGTTCATTGGGGGCAGGATCATTGGCGCAGCCGGCCAACGCCAGAACGGCCACCGCTGCGAAAAGAAGTCGATTGCTCACTAAGAATCCCTACTGTTTTGGGGCACTGACAGGTTGCTGCGGCTGTTGCTGCTGCGCCTTCCAGCGCTCGATGTTGCGCTGCAGCGCGGCTTCCGTCAGTCCGGACGCGGGCAATTCTGTCATCTTTTTGGCCAACTGTCCGCGCAACCACGGATCGTTGCAGGCCGAGTTGTGCGATACCGCCAGGTACAGGCCCGGACGGTCGACCGGTTGCCCGAAGGCCAGCAGGTCGTCGGCCATCCCCAGTGCCTGCGCGGCCGCCATGCCCGAGTAGCGGCCGGCGAGTACATATTCCACCTCGCCCAGCAGCAGTTTCTGCAGGGCCTGGGTGAGGTTTGCCGTGCGGGTGAGGGTCAATTGCTGCTCGGCGAAGGCGCTGAATGCCTGGGTCAACCGAGACTTTTCCGACAGAGCGCCAGAATGTCCATGAAGATCCCGCGCTTCGCCGTAGGTCAGCGTCGACCCCTTCTTCGTCCACACCAGATAGTCGTTCTCCAGCAACGGCGGGTGGATGTAGTCGAGGTTCTCCAGCTCGTTGAAGGTCAGCGGCGCGTCGGCCAGCATGTCCATGCGTCCGCTGCGCACCTCGTCCAGCGCCTGGGAACGCTTGCCGGCGTACAGCAGCTCGACCTTGATCCCCAGATCCTTCGCCACCTGCTGCAACAGGTCAGCGCTGGCGCCGATCAGCCGTTGGGGGTTCTGCGGATCCTGCCACAGGTACGGCGGCGCATCCGGACTGCCGGTGACCACCAGACGCTCGCACTTGCCCGCCGCCATCGACAGCCCCGGCAAAGTGGCCAGACCCAGCAGCAATGAAAAACCCAACCGGCGACGCAGATTCATGGCGAAACGCTCCCGCTCAAATCCGGAACAAAAAAAAGCCCGACCAACAGGCCGGGCTCTTTATAAGTGAAGCCGCCGGATTAGACCAGCTTCTCCAGCTCAGGCACCGCTTCGAACAGATCCGCCACCAGGCCGTAATCGGCCACCTGGAAGATCGGCGCTTCTTCGTCCTTGTTGATCGCGACGATCACCTTGGAGTCCTTCATGCCGGCCAGGTGCTGGATCGCGCCGGAGATGCCGACGGCGATGTACAGCTGCGGAGCGACGATCTTGCCGGTCTGGCCGACCTGCATGTCGTTCGGCACGAAACCTGCGTCGACCGCTGCGCGGGACGCGCCGACGGCAGCGCCCAGCTTGTCGGCCAGGGCGTACAGGTGCTTGAAGTTGTCGCCGTTCTGCATGCCGCGGCCGCCGGAAACGACGATCTTGGCAGCGGTCAGTTCCGGACGGTCGGACTTGGCCAGTTCTTCGCTGACGAAGCTGGACGTGCCGGCGTTGTGGGCAGCGGCAACCGCTTCGACGGCGGCCGAACCGCCCTCGGCGGCAACCGGGTCGAAACCGGTGGCGCGCACGGTGATCACCTTGATCGCGGCGGTCGACTGCACGGTCGCGATGGCGTTGCCGGCGTAGATCGGACGCTTGAAGGTGTCGGCGCTTTCAACCGAGATGATCTCGGAGATCTGGTCGACGTCCAGCTGGGCGGCGACGCGCGGCAGGATGTTCTTGCCGTTGGAGGTGGCGGCGGCCAGGATGTGGCTGTAGCCCTTGCCCAGTTCGGCCACCAGCGGCGCGACGTTTTCCGGCAGCTGGTTGGCGTAGGCGGCGTTGTCGGCGTTCAGGACCTTGCTCACGCCTGCGATCTTCGCGGCGGCTTCGGCCACGGCGCCGGCGCCCTGGCCTGCGACCAGCACGTGGATGTCGCCGCCGATCTTGGCAGCGGCAGCAACGGTGTTCAGCGTGGCCGGGGCCAGCACTTTGTTGTCGTGTTCAGCAATAACCAAGATAGTCATTTAGATTACCTTCGCTTCGTTTTTCAGTTTCTCGACCAGTTCAGCCACCGACTTGACCTTGATGCCCGCGCTGCGCGCAGCCGGGGCTTCGACCTTCAGGGTCTTGTTGGTGGAGGCGGTGGAAACGCCCAAGGCGTCCGGAGTCAGGGTCTCCAGAGGCTTCTTCTTGGCTTTCATGATGTTCGGCAGGGACGCGTAGCGCGGCTCGTTCAAACGCAGGTCGGTGGTGACGATGGCCGGCAGCTTCAGGGAAACGGTCTGCGCGCCGCCGTCGATTTCGCGGGTCACGGCAACGCTGTCGCCGGAGACTTCGACTTTCGAGGCGAAGGTGCCCTGACCGTAGCCGCTCAGCGCGGCGAGCATCTGGCCGGTCTGGTTGTTGTCGCTGTCGATGGCCTGTTTGCCCAGGATCACCAGCTGAGGCTGTTCCTTGTCGACCACAGCCTTGAGCAGCTTGGCCACGGCCAGGGAGGTCAGGTCTTCAGCGGATTCGACGAGGATGGCGCGGTCGGCACCCAGGGCCAGTGCGGTACGCAGTTGCTCCTGAGCGGTGGACGGGCCGATGGAGACGACGACGATCTCGCTCGCGACGCCCTTCTCTTTCAGGCGCACGGCTTCTTCCACTGCGATTTCGCAGAACGGGTTCATCGACATCTTGACGTTGGCGAGGTCTACGCCGGAATTGTCCGCCTTCACGCGAACCTTGACGTTGTAATCCACAACGCGTTTGACAGCTACAAGAACCTTCATGGATTCCTCGTTACTCTCCGGTGAAAAGAAAGTCGCCTAGGCGAACCTGGCGGTTGTTGCTCATCGGGCACAAGGGCACCTCTAAAAACGCCGGCTCGAGCACGGAGAGTCTCTCATGGGACGAATGACCGTTCGTCAGGAGCGACCGACAGGTCATTCATCTTTCCGGTGTGTAAACTGCGCGCCAGCCCTGCGCTGCGCATCACCGCCGTACCGCCTACGCCCTGTCTTTAGAGGTGCTCTTGAAACCACCATTCAGCCTACGGCGAGCGCAAAACCGCCCGTATCTTGACCGGAACGCCTATTCCGGTCAATACGGCAAAATGGTCGTCCATAAGCCGCGCTTCTTTGATTTCTCTGGCCTGCGGCCGATTCAAACAAACGTTTGTATTGGACGCTAGGAGTGGTGTAGATATAATGCGCCCCCTAGAGAGACAGGTGGCTTATCCATTATTTCCTTTGACGTTAACGTAAAGGCAATAACGAATGCGACATCAAACCTCCAAATTAGAAAAAAAACTGTTGAGCCTTGAGTAGGAGATAGCCTGTGGAACGCGAATACATGGAATTCGACGTGGTCATCGTCGGTGCCGGCCCCGCTGGCCTTTCCGCCGCCTGCCGCCTGAAGCAGAAGGCCGCCGAAGCCGGTAAGGAAATCAGCGTCTGCGTGGTCGAAAAAGGCTCCGAAGTCGGCGCGCACATCCTGTCCGGCGCGGTATTCGAACCACGGGCCCTGAACGAGCTGTTCCCCGACTGGAAAGCGCTCGGCGCTCCGCTGAACACCCCCGTCACCCGCGACGACATCTTCGTGCTGAAAAACGCCGAAAGCGCGCAGAAGATCCCGGACTTCTTTGTGCCCAAGACCATGCACAACGAAGGCAACTACATTATCTCCCTCGGCAACCTGTGCCGCTGGCTGGCCCAGCAGGCCGAGAACCTGGGCGTGGAGATCTACCCGGGCTTCGCCGCCCAGGAAGCGCTGTTCGACGAGAACGGCGTGGTGCGCGGGATCATCACCGGTGACCTGGGCGTCGACCGCGAAGGCCATCCGAAGGACGGCCTGTACACCCCCGGCATGGAACTGCGCGGCAAGTACACCTTGTTCGCCGAAGGCTGCCGCGGCCACATCGGCAAGCAACTGATCAAGCGCTTCAACCTCGACAGCGACGCCGACGCCCAGCACTACGGCATCGGCCTGAAGGAAATCTGGGAAATCGACCCGGCCAAGCACCAGCCGGGCCTGGTGGTGCACACCGCCGGTTGGCCGATGGACATCATGGGCACCGAGAACACCGGCGGCTCGTTCCTCTATCACCTGGAGAACAACCAGGTGGTGGTCGGCCTGATCGTCGATCTGTCCTACAGCAACACCTACCTGTCGCCGTTCGACGAGTTCCAGCGCCTCAAGCACCACCCGGTGCTCAAGCAATACCTGGAAGGCGGCAAGCGCATCAGCTACGGCGCCCGCGCCATCTGCAAGGGCGGCCTGAACTCGCTGCCGAAGATGGTCTTCAAGGGCGGCGCGCTGATCGGCTGCGACCTGGGCACCCTGAACTTCGCCAAGATCAAGGGCAGCCACACCGCGATGAAGTCCGGCATGCTCGCGGCCGAGTCCGTGGCCGATGCGCTGTTCGCCGACAAGGACGGCACCGAAGAGCTGACCGCCTACGTCGACGCCTTCAAGAACAGCTGGCTGCACGAAGAGCTGTTCGCCAGCCGCAACTTCGGCCCGGCGATCCACAAGTTCGGCGCCATCGTCGGCGGCGGCTTCAACTGGCTCGACCAGAACATCTTCGGCGGCAAGCTGCCGTTCACCCTGCACGACACCAAGCCGGACTACGCCTGCCTCAAGCCGGCGGCCGAGTGCAAGAAGATCGACTACCCGAAACCCGACGGCAAGATCAGCTTCGACAAGCTCAGCTCGGTGTTCATCTCCGGCACCAACCATGAGGAAGAGCAGCCGTGCCACCTGCGGCTGACCGACCCGAGCATCCCGCTGACCAAGAACCTGCCGATCTACGACGAACCGGCCCAGCGCTACTGCCCGGCCGGCGTGTATGAAGTGATCACCAAGGAAGACGGCGAGAAGCGCTTCCAGATCAACGCCCAGAACTGCGTGCACTGCAAGACCTGCGACATCAAGGATCCTGCGCAGAACATCACTTGGGTGGCGCCGGAAGGCGCCGGCGGCCCGACTTACCCGAACATGTAAGCCGCACCGCAGAACAACGAGGCTCCCGAATGGGGGCCTTTTTGTTGCCCGGCATTTACAGGGCAGCGGGAGAACGGTGGTGCCTTCATCGCCAGCAGGCTGGCTCCCACAGTGGGCCGGGGTGTCCGCCGAATCTGCGGTGACCACAAACCTGTGGGAGCGGGCTTGCCCGCGAAAGCGCCCGCACCTGCAACATCAATGCAAGCTGCCCCACACGCAGGGCAGGAACGGTTCAGGCCGCGCGCTCCTCGCCCGGGCTGCGTTCGAAGTAGCGCTTGTACTCGCGGCTGAACTGCGACGTGCTCTGGTAACCCACCCGGTGCGCCGCCTGCGCCACGCCCAGCCCTTCGGCGATCAGCAGCGTCTGGGCCTTGAGCAGGCGCAGGCGCTTGAGGTACTGCACTGGCGACAGCAAGGTGCTGCGCTTGAAGTGCTCGTGGAAGGTCGACACGCTCATGTTCGCGCAACCGGCCAGGGTCTCGACGTTCAGCGGTTCGGTGTAGTGGGTGTGCAGGTGGCTGATCGACGCGGCGATTCGGGCAAACTGCCCCTGCTGCTCCACCAGCGCCCGCAGCACATCGGCCTGGGGCCCGCGCAGCGCGGTGAAGAGCAATTCGCGGATGCGCGCCGGCCCGAGTATCCGGCACGCCAGCGGATCGTGCAGACAGCCGAGCAAGCGTTCGACGCAGCCGCGCATGTCGTCGTCGAGCACCACCGAGGTCATCGACTCCGGCGTCTGCGCCGCAATGTGCCGCCCCGGCGCCAGCCCCATGGCCAGCACCAGCTCGCCGAGCAGCACCCGGTCGATCGACACCGACACGCCCAGCAGGGGCGCGTCCGGCTCGGCATAGGTCTCGCACTCGAACGGCACCGGCAACGCCTGGATCAGGTAGTGCCCGGCGCCGTACTCCATCGTGCGCGGGCCCAGGTACGCCAGTTTGCTGCCCTGGGCGATGATCATCAGGCTCGGCTCATAGATGTGCGGGCCCCGGGCGACATCGCAGCTGGCGCGCAGCACCTGCACGCCCGGCAACCCGGTCGGGCTGAAACCGTCGCGCCGGGCCAGCGGTTCGATCAGCGAAACCAGCGTGGCATTGGCATCGAGATGGCGGGTCAACTGCATGGAAAGCTCTTCACGGAAAAGTGACGGAAAAAGGCACGAAACCATCATCGCAGATCCTTTGGCCAACGCGGCGCGCCAACCCCGCATGCCGGAGGAATAGGCATGACACCCGGAGGAATCGTCATGGCCGGACACCCGGCCTGCGCCCAGAATGCGCCGCCTCACTTGTCAGCGCTTTTGCGAGGTTCCCCATGTACACCGCCATCGGCTACGCCGCCCAGACGGCCACCACTCCCCTCGCCCCGATGACGTTCGAACGCCGCAGCCTGCGGGCCGACGACGTCGCCATCGAGATCCTGTTCTGTGGCGTCTGCCACTCCGACATCCACCAGGCCCGCAACGAATGGGGCATCGCGGTCTACCCGTTGATGCCTGGCCACGAGATCGTCGGAAAAGTCACCGCAACCGGTGCGAACGTCACCCAACATAAGGTAGGCGACCTGGTCGGCGTCGGCTGCATGGTCGACTCCTGCCGCACCTGCGAAGCCTGCAAGGCCGACCTGGAGCAATACTGCCTCGAAGGCCCGACCATGACCTACGCCACCCCGGACCGGGTCGACGGCAGCAACACCATGGGCGGCTACTCCGACAGCATCGTGGTCAGCGAGCATTTCGTGGTGCGCATCCCCGCGACGCTGGATCCGGCCAACGCCGCGCCGATCCTCTGCGCCGGCATCACCACCTACTCGCCGCTCAAGCACTACGGCGTGAAGGCCGGCGACAAGGTCGGGATCCTCGGCATGGGCGGCCTCGGCCACATGGGCATCAAGTTCGCCAAGGCCATGGGCGCCGAAGTGACGCTGTTCACCCGCTCCGCCAGCAAGGCCGAGGAAGGCCGCCGCCAGGGCGCCGACCATGTGATCGTGTCCACCGACGCCGAGCAGATGGCCGCCGCGGCCGGCCGGTTCGACTTCCTGCTCGACACCATCCCGGTGCAGCACGACCTCAACCCCTACCTCGACACCCTGCGCTTCGACGGCGTGCATATTCTGGTGGGCCTGATCGAACCGATCGATCCGCCGGTGCACGCCGCCAAACTGGTGCTGGGCCGTCGGGTATTGGCCGGTTCGCTGATCGGCGGCATCGCCGAAACCCAGGAAGTGCTGGATTTCTGCGCCGAGCACAACATCACCTGCGACATCGAAATGCTCGACATCCGCCAGATCAACGAGGCCTACGCCCGGATGATCGCCGGTGACGTGAAGTACCGTTTCGTGATCGACATGGCGACGCTCAAGCGCTGAGGCTCAGACCTTAAGGCCAAGCTCCGCCGACAGCCGGGCCGTGACCCCTTTGATCAGGGGGATCAGCTCGGCCATCTTCTCCAGCGGCATGTACGGCACGGTGCTGGCGATGCTGATGGCCGCGACGATGCGCTTGCTGGCGTCGCGCACCGGCGCCGCCACGCAGCGGATCGACGGCTCGTTGTCTTCCAGGTCGAATGCGTAGCCGCCCGCCACGTACTCGCTCATGCGCTGTTCGAGCTGCGCCCAGGACTGCTGCGGATGCTGCGGCCAGAACTGGCTTTTCCCACCCGCCGGCAGGCTGATGTCGTACAGCCGCTGCCACTCTTGCGGCGCGTCGTCGAGCATCAGCGCCTTGCCGATCCCGGTGCGCGCCAGCGGCATGCGGTGACCGACCCGCGAACGCATTTCCGGGCCGTTGCGCCCCGGATTCTTCAGCAGGTACAGCACTTCGTCGCCCTCGCGGATCCCCAGGTGGACGGTGTCGCCGGTCAGCGCCGACAACTCGTCCAGATAGGGCCCTGCCAACGTCACCAGCGGCAGGTCCTCGCGGGCCTGGAACCCCAGCTCGATCAGCTTCGGCCCCAACAGATAGCCGACCTGCGGCACCACCCGCAGGTAGCGCTCGTCCACCAGGCAACTGGCCAGACGGTGGGTGGTGCTGCGCGTGGTGCCGATCAGGCGGGCGATCTCCTTGAGATCGCGGGCGCCGCTGGCGACGGCCTGCACCACACCCAACCCGCGAAGCAGGGTCTGGGTGCCGGTGGGCGCGGCGTCCTTGGCGGGTTTCGGGGCGTCTTCCTGCATATCCAGCCTTTTACCGTTGAGCGAGGGAACGGGCGGCATTATGGTCGCCCGGCGCCGGCGACTACAACTCGATGCGCTCGACCTTGCCCACCAGCAGCACGTAGGACAGCGCACCGATCAGCGCCAGCAGCGCGATGTAGGTGATCGCCGGGGCGAACGAATCGCCGCTGGCCAGGAAACCGATGACGATCGGCGTGGCGATCGCCGACAGGTTGCCGATGAAGTTGAACACCCCGCCGGTCAGTCCCAGCAGCCGCGCCGGGGCCAGCGTCGAGACCAGCGACCAGGTGATCGAGGCCAGCCCGTTGCCGAAGAACGCCAGCGCCAGGAAGGCGATCACCAGCGGCGTCGACTCGACGAAGTTGGCGCCGATGATCGAGGTGGAGATCAGCAGTCCGCCGATGATCGGCAACTTGCGCGCAAAGCCCACCGTGCAGCCGCGCCGGATCAGGAAATCGGAAAAGAACCCGGAACACAGCACGCCGATGAATGCCGCCAAAAACGGCAGCGACGCCAGCAGGCCGGACTTGATGAAGTCCATGCCGCGGTACTTCACCAGGTAGGTCGGGAACCACGTCAGAAAGAACCACAGCGTCGAGTTCAGGCAGAACTGGCCGAGGTAGATGCCCCACAGCTTGCGCTTGCTCAGGACGATGCCCAGATCACGCCAACTGAACGCCGCTTTCACCTTCGCCGCATCGGCCTGGATGTCCACCAGCCCGCCGCCCTCGCGGATCAGGTCGATTTCGGCGTCGTTGGCCCCCTTGAAGTCCCGGGGTTCGCGATACACCGCGTACCAGATCGCGGCCCATACGATGCCCGCCGCGCCGGTGGCGACGAACACCATGTGCCAGCCGAATTCGTGCTGAAGCCAGGCCAGCACCGGCGTCAGGAACGCCAGCCCGACGAACTGCCCGGACGTATAGAAACCGATGGCCGTGGCCCGTTCGCGCTCGGGAAACCAGGTGGTGACCACCCGGCTGTTGATCGGATAGGCCGGCGCCTCCAGCGCGCCGACCGCCATGCGCAGCACGAACAGCGCGATGAAGCTGGCGGCGAAGCCGAGCATCACCGTGGCCAGCGACCACAGCAGCAACGCGGCGCTGTAGAGGATGCGCGGCGGCACCCGGTCCACCAGCCAGCCGCCGGGGATCTGCATGGCGGCGTAGGTCCAGCCGAACGCGGAGAAGATCAGCCCGACATGGATCGGGTCGATGCCCAGGTCGCTGGTCAGCGCCGGGGCGGCGATCGACAGGTTGCTGCGGTCCAGGTAGTTGATGACCACGGTGATGAACAACAGCACCATGATGAAAAACCGCTTGCGGCTGGGCGTGACCAAAGACGCCTGCCCGGTGAGGGTTTGCGGTTGCATGGGGAGCCTCTTTCTTGTGTTTATTGAGGTCTGGGATGAAGGCCGATCCCCGGTCCCTGGAGATCACACTGTGGAGCCGGCAGGGCTGGCTCCACAGGGGTTGGCGGCGGGTCAGGCAGGACTCACCACTCGGCGAAGCTGCCGTCGGCATGGCGCCACACCGGGTTGCGCCAGCGGTGGCCGACGGCGGCGCGCTCGATCACGTATTCCTCGTTGATCTCGATCCCCAGTCCCGGCCCGTTCGGGATCTTGACGAAGCCCTGGTCGTAGTCGAACACCCGCGCATCCTTCACGTAGTCGAGCAGGTCGTTGCTCTCGTTGTAGTGGATGCCCAGGCTCTGCTCCTGGATGAACGCGTTGTAGCAGGCCGCGTCCAGTTGCAGGCACGCCGCCAGCGCAATCGGCCCCAGCGGGCAGTGCAGGGCCAGCGCCACGTCATAGGCTTCGGCCATGTTGGCGATCTTGCGGGTTTCGGTGATGCCGCCGGCGTGGGACGCATCCGGCTGGATGATGTCGACGTAGCCTTCGCTCAGCACGCGCTTGAAGTCCCAGCGGGAAAACAGCCGCTCGCCGAGGGCGATCGGGGTGCTGGTCAGCGGCGCCAGTTCCTTCAGCGCTTCATAGTTCTCGCTGAGCACCGGCTCTTCGATGAACATCAGCTTGAACGGATCGAGCTCCTTCATCAGCACCTTGGCCATGGGCTTGTGCACCCGGCCATGGAAGTCCACGCCGATGCCGACGTTCGGCCCCACCGCATCGCGCACGGCCGCCACGTTGGCCAGGGCCTGGTCGACCTTGTCGAAGGTGTCGAGGAACTGCAGCTCTTCGGTGCCGTTCATCTTCACCGCCGTGAAGCCGCGGCCCACCGCCTCTTTCGCCGCCCGCGCGGTGTCCGCCGGGCGGTCGCCGCCGATCCACGAGTACACGCGGATCTTGTCCCGCACCTGGCCGCCGAGCAGGTCGCTGACCGACACCCCGAGGGCCTTGCCCTTGATGTCCCACAGCGCCTGGTCGATGCCGGCCAGGGCGCTCATGTGCACGGCGCCGCCACGGTAGAAGCCGCCGCGGTAGAGCACCGTCCAGATGTCCTCGATGTTGCGTGGGTCCTTGCCGATCAGGTAGTCGGACAATTCCTCGACGGCGGCGGCGACGGTGTGGGCGCGGCCTTCGACCACGGGCTCGCCCCAACCGGTGACGCCCTCGTCGGTCTCGACCTTCAGAAAGCACCAGCGCGGCGGGACGATGAAGGTGGTGAGTTTGGTGATTTTCATCTGTTTGTCTCTCTTGTAGATGAGCCGGAATGCTTAGCGCAGGGCGTTCCAGGCAGCGACGTAGGCCTTGGCGTTGGCCGCCACCTGATCAGGGGTCATGCCGGGCTTGAACAGGCCGGAACCGAGGCCGAAGCCTTTGGCGCCGGCGTCGATGAACGCCTGCATGTTGTCCGGGGTGACGCCGCCGACCGGCGCCAGCACCGTCCCGACCGGCAGCACCGCCAGCCAGGCTTTCACCACCGCAGGTCCCATCTGCTCGGCCGGGAACAGCTTGAGAATGTCCGCGCCCTCCTCCAGCGCCGCGAAGGCTTCGGTCGGCGTGGCCACGCCCGGCGACAGGTACAGCCCCGCCGCCTTCGCCGCCCGCAGCACTTTGGCGTCGCTGTGGGGCATGACGATCACCTGGCCGCCGGCCTCCTTGACCTGCTCCACCTGCTCCGGGGTCAGCACCGTGCCGGCGCCGATCAGGCAGTCGGCGGGCAACGCCTGACGCAGGATGCGGATGCTTTCGTACGGCGCGGGGGAATTGAGCGGCACTTCGATGACGCGAAATCCGGCCGCATACAGGACATCTCCGATCGCGGCCGCTTCCTGCGGATGCAGGCCGCGCAGGATCGCGATCAGACCGTTTTGCGCCAATGCTTGCTTGAGCATGTCTGGCCTCCAGTCGAGGTTAACGGGATGGGGAATCGATCAGTCCGGCGGCCAGCGCCAGGTGCCACAGGCCGCGCTCGGTGGCCTGTTCGGCCAGCGTCACGCGGGCGAAGCCGCAGGCGTCGAGGGCCCGGCCGTAGCGGGCGCACAGGGATCCGTTGCCGATGAGGACGATCGAAGGAAGGTGCACGCTGTGGCGCCGCTGCCGCTGCACCTGGGCGAGGGCCTCCAGCTCATGGCCGATCAGCAGGCCGGAGAGATAGTCAGGTTGCGCGGCGGCGCTGAGTTCGCCGGTGAGGCCCAGGCTGCGGGCGCTGAACAGGGTGGACAGCACGCCGATCTCACCCTCCGCCGACAGCGCCACCTGCACGCCGCGGTCAAATGCCTGGCCGTCGAAAGCCGCGCCGTGCTGCTGGGTTCGTCCGAGGATGCTGTGCTCGCTGAGCACGGCGAACACTTCGCCGGTCATGAAGGTGTCGAACCGGGTGATGCAGCCTTCGGCCACCTCCACCCATTTCGAATGGCTGCCCGGCAGGCCGATCAACAGATCGCCGCCCGCCCCCGGCGCCAGGTTCTGCAGCGCGCCGAGGACTTGGGTCTCCTCGCCGCGCATCACGTTCGGCAGGCGCGAACGCTGAATCACGCCCGGCACGATGTGCACATCGACACCGCGCACGCTGCGCACCGTTTGCAGGGAACGGCCGAGGTCGGCGACGTCGGCCGGCGTCTCGCGGTAGGTCGCCTCGCGCCAGCCCTGGGCGCTGCCGACCATGCCGCAGGCGATCACCGGCAGGCCGGGCTGCGCATCGAGCCAGTCGCCGCAGGCCTCGTCGAACGCCAGTTCAAAACCGTCGGCGCATTCGCGGCCATGGATGACCCGCGCCGTCTTCGGCAACTGCATGATCCCGAACGACAGCGACCGCTGCTCCAGCACCTGGCCGTCCGGCCCGAGTTTGTAAGCACGTAGGGAGGTCGTCCCCCAATCGAGGGCGATCAATTGCGCCAGCATCGCTTCACCTGTTTTGTTTTTGGCAGTGAGTGGGCTGGACTATAAACCTGGGCGCCGAAAAATCTCAATATATAAATATCAATCCCATATTTTGGGACAAAGCAAACATGACGCGCAGGCCTGCGCCAACGCTCTAGAATGCGCGCCTGCGGCACGGCTGCCGACGGATCAAGGAAGAACGAAATGAGACATCCGCTGAAAACGCTGCTCACTGCTGCCCTGGCTTCAGCGAGGGGAAGGACGATGCGGCGCGACAAGCGCTGGATGGGTGGGTGCAGGGGAGTTGGGAAGAATCAGGCGGGTTTCATCCATAGGGTGAGTTCATGGCTGCACGGCACCCAAAAACAATCTCTTTACCGACCATTCCTTCACTCAATGGCGCGCACAACCTCAACTGCCGGAACACTCATTGAATTCGAGTAATAACCGCCATAGGAGTAAGAGGAGGTAAAAACCCTGCAAGCCAATAAATCCTGCCCCCTCAATACTTCCAGCAGTTGAGCCTTGGGAATGAAAGTGCTCGATATTCCGCCATCCGGTGTTTGCATGGCAAACAGACGAGCGGAGTAAATATGCTTCCCTTCCGGCCCTGGCCCAGGGCCACCGACCTCAACCATTTCCCCCTCAAGGTAACGCGGCAAATCCTGCCTCTTCTCAAAGGGAACACTCTGATCAAGCGAGCAGATCAGCGCTTCTCCCAATTGATCCTCGCCGGTATTTGACTTAAAGAACGTCAACAGGTCGGTCTTCGAACTGAAGCGAAGATCAAGAAAAGGACTGTCTTTAGTCTCCGTCACGGAAACAAACTCAATGTGCGAATCAGGGAGCTTGATTTCCTTCACACAAGACGCACAAAACAGCAAGACAACTATTGAGAATAGGATCTTCACATCCGGACTCCAGATACTGGATCTCCATAAACAAGGTCGCATGCCGATTGTTCATCCTGAGTCATCGCCCTGAATGTCCACCGCCTGCCACGGGAAGCGTGCGGACAATCAGGCGACCCCCTAACCGCCCGCCTTTTTCAGCCCTCGGCAAACTCCCGCAACACCTTGCCGTCCATGCGGTAGCGCACCCACTCTTCCTGCGGCTGGGCGCCGAGGGATTTGTAGAATTCGATGGCCGGGGTGTTCCAGTCCAGCACGCTCCACTCGAAGCGGCCGCAGTCGTTGGCGCAGGCGATCTTGGCGAGGTGGCGCAGCAGGGTCTTGCCGGCGCCGCCGCCGCGCTGCTCCGGGGTGATGTAGAGGTCTTCGAGGTACAGGCAGTTGCTGCCAAGCCAGGTCGAATAGCTGAAGAAGAACACCGCGAACCCGATGGGCAGGCCGTCGCGCAGGCAGATCAGGCCGTGGGCGGTGGCGCCTTCGCTGAACAGGCTGCGCTCGATGTCGGCGACGCTGGCGATGACTTCGTGGCGGGCCTTTTCGAAATCGGCGAGTTCCGTGATGAACGCGAGGATTTGCGGTGCATCGCTGGGGGTCGCGGGGCGGATCTCGATCGTCATGGACGGGCCTTGTCGGAAATGGGAAAGCGCCATACTACGGCGGCGCGCAGCGCTCGTCACATGGCGATGCACGCACTACCCTATCCGACGCAACTGCCTTGCTCCAGCCAGGCGGCGTCCGGACCGACGCCATCGCCAGCAGGCTGGCGCCCACAGGATCTTCGCATGCCGGACACGATGCCCATGAACAATCTCGCCTTTGCCCCTTTGGCGCCGCTCGCCGCCCAACTGCTGCCCCACGCCCTGGAACCCTCGGAAGACGGCGCCCACGACCTGTCGCACCTGCATCGGGTGTGGCACAACGCGCGCACCCTGCAGGCCGAGGAAGGCGGGGATCTGCGGGTGCTGCTGGCGGCGGTGCTGCTGCACGACTGCGTGGCGGTGGAGAAGAATTCGCCGCTGCGTTCGCAGGCATCGCGCCTGGCGGCGGCGAAGGCGGCAACGGTCTTGACGACGTTGGGGTGGCCCCAAGCCGAGATCGACGCCGTGCGCCACGCCATCGAAGCCCACAGCTTTTCCGCCGGCATCGAGCCGCTGACGCTGGAGGCCAGGATCCTGCAGGACGCCGACCGGCTCGATTCGCTGGGCATGCTCGGCGTCGCCCGCACGTTCTACACCGCCGGGCGCATGGGCAGCGCGCTGTACGATCCGCTCGACCCCGAAGCCAAAGACCGGGAGTACGACGACCGCCGCTTCTGCCTCGACCACTTCCAGACCAAGCTGCTGCACCTGGCCGCCGGCTTTCGCACCGTGGCCGGCCAGCGCCACGCGCAGCTGCGCCATCAGCGCCTGAAGCAATTCATGGAGCAGTTCAAGGAAGAGATCGGCATCGCCTGAACATTACTCCGTCCGGCGCCGATCCTGACTCCACCAACCTTTGACCTAACCCGCCCGCCCGGCATGGTAGATAGGGGACGCTCATTTCTGTCGGTTGAAGGAAACGCGTCATGCCTCACGCAACACCCAAGGTTCCGGGCAGGCTGTTCGGCCTGTTTTGCCTGGCCAGCTATCTGCTGTCGCTGTCCTACGGCGCGACGTTTCTGCTGTCGCTGCTGATCGGCTCCCGCGGCGGCAACGAACACGACGCCGGAAGCGTGATCAGCGCGGCGATGCTCAGCACCTTTGCGGCGGTGCTGGTGTCCGGGCACCTGTCCGACTGGCTGGGCGCGGCGCGCTCCATTGCGCTGTTCGGCTTGCTGCTGGCGGCGGCGAGCCTGGGGTTTGCGCTGACGCCGGGGTTCGGTTCGCTGCTGCTGTTTTTCGGCCTGCTGCTGGGATTGGGTTGGGGGGTGTTCTACACGCTGGGGCCGATCATCGTCGCCAGCCTGGTGAGCCCGGCGCAGCGGGCGAAGTACTTTGCCCTGCTGTCCGGCAGCATGATGACCGGGATCGGCAGCGGCCCGTTGCTCGGTCGCGCAGCCACCGCGCTGGATTGGCCGGTGACGTCGGCGTTCGTCCTCGCGGCGGCGGCGAGCCTGATCGGCTCGGCCCTGTTCTGGCGCCTCGGCGCACGGCTCAAAGGCACCCAGGCGACATCGGCCGCGCGCATCTCCTGGCGCGCGACGACGCAGGTGCTGGGTTCTCCGGCGGTGCTGCCGATCATCATGGTCGGCCTCGGCGGCGCGGTGTTCGGCGGCCTGTCGAGCTTCCAGACCAGCTACGCCGCCGGCCGCTCGCTGGATTACTCGCTGTTCTTCATCGGTTTCATGAGCGCGGCGATCAGCAGCCGCCTGCTGATCGCGGGGTTCGTGGTCAAGCGCGATCCGCTGCGGGCGTCGTGCCTGCTGTCGGGACTGATGCTGGGTTCGGTCGCGCTCTTCGCCTTCGGTGTGCACAGCGGCGCCGGTTACCTGCTGGCGGCGCTGATGCTGGGCGTCGGCTACGGCCTCACCTATTCGGTGATCAACGGCCTGGCGGCCAACGAAGCGCCGCCGGGCACCATGCCGCAGGCGTTGCTGCTGTTCAGCCTGGCGTACTTCATCGGCGTGTTCGGCTTTCCGCTGCTGGCGGGCAAGATCATCGTCGAGCGGGGCATGCCGGCGCTGCTGCTGACGGTCCTGGCGGTGGCGGCGTCGAACTGGCTGATCACCGTCGCCCGCCTGCTGTGGCGGCGGATGCGGATCCGCACGGCGCAAGCGGCCTAGACCGTTCGTCATCCGCAGGGCACCTCTGCGGCGCGGGGGCAGACCAACGTCAGGTAAGGATTCCCATCACTGGAGACCCGCCATGATCCCGTCAAGGTTGACTGCCCTGCTGCTCACGGCCCTGCTCTGCCCGGCGGCCTTCGCCGCCACGGTCACCGCCGCCGGCACCGGCCCGACCGATCCGGTCGAACGGCCCAAGGCGCCCGCCATCCAAAGTGCCCCCGGCATGAACACCGACGGCTCCGGCGTGGAAAACGCCCTGCCGCCCGCCACCGGCATCGATCCGCGCACCCAGGGCAACGATCCGGGGCGCCAGGGCGGCACGTCCGGCAATCCGCTCCCGCCGGCGGATCCGGATTCCGGCAGCGGCAAGAAGCCCGGAGCCCTTCCGGGATCCGGCAGCGGCAACCCGTAGGAGGGACACCCCATGCCCCGTGGAAGCAAAGCCAAATACACCGCCGAACAGAAGCGCAAGGCACGGCACATCGAAGAGAGCTACGAACACAGAGGCGTGCCGAAGGACGAAGCCGAAGCCCGCGCCTGGGCGACGGTGAACAAGCAGTCCGGCGGCGGCGAGAAGGCCGGCGGCTCAGGTCGCGCAAAACCGGCGGACGCCAAGGCCCGGGACCGGCGGGAGTCGGCACGGCGGGCGGCCGCCAGCCGTGAAGGACTCCCGCGCGACAGCCGCGCTTCGCGCAATACCCAAACGGTCGAGAGCCTGAGGAAAGAGGCGCGGGCGAAGAACATTCCCGGCCGCTCCACGATGCGCAAGCAGGAGCTGATCGAGGCCTTGCGCAAGGCGGGATGAGTTTCCTCTGCGGATCCTGAGGTGCCTGGACCGACGCCATCGCCAGCAGGCTGGCTCCCACAGGGGGGGCGGTTGAATGCAGAGTTTGCGTTCACCGCAAAACAATGTGGGAGCCAGCCTGCCGGCGATGGCGCCGGTTCAGGCGCCGCAGGTCAGCGCTGCTTGAGGCGATCGATGACCACCGCCAGCAGCAGGATCGAGCCGCGGATCACGTACTGGTAGAACGTGTCGATGTTCTTCAGGTTCATCGCGTTCTCGATGATCGCCAGGATCAGCACCCCGGCGATCACGTGCCGGATCATGCCGATCCCGCCGCTCAGCGAGACCCCGCCCAGCACGCAGGCGGAAATCACCGTCAGCTCGAAGCCCTGCCCGATCATCGGCTGGCCGGAGGTCATGCGCGAGGCGAGGATCACCCCGGCCAGCGCGCCGATCACCCCGTGCACGGCGAAGATGATGATCTTGGTGCGGTCGACGTTCACCCCCGCCAGCAGCGCCGCCTCCTGGTTGCCGCCGATGGCCATGGTGTTGCGCCCGTAGGTGGTGCAGTTGAGCAGCCAGCCGAAGAACAGGAAGCACAGGATCGTGATCACGATCGGCACCGGCACGCCGAACATCTGCCCGTTGCCGAACACGAAGAACGATTCCCGGGACACGCCCACCGCTTTGCCGTTGGCGAAGATGTAGGCCAGGCCACGGACGATCTGCATGGTCGCCAGCGTGGTGATCAGCGCGTTGACCCGCAGCTTGGCGATCACGATCCCGTTGATCAGCCCGACGATCAGCCCCATCGCCAGTGCCGCGCCGACGCCGAGCAATACGCTGTCGGTGTCGCGCATCACCACCGCCGCCACCACGCCGGCGCAGGCGATCACCGAGCCCACCGACAGGTCGAAGTGCCCCGACGCCAGGCAATACAGCATGGTGCAGGCGGCGATCCCGGTGGTGGAGATCGCCAGGCCCAGCCCGCGCATGTTCAGCGGCGACAGGAAGTTGTCGATCAGCAGCGTGCAGGCGACGAAAATGCCGACCGCCGCCAGCAGCATCACCCAGTCGTCGAGAAAGCGCCGCAGGTCCATGGGCTTGCGCGGCGTCGGCAAGGTTTCGTTTTGAGTCGTCATCATGTTCACCTCTCAGTTCGCCGCGCCGGCGCGCTGGCGCGGCAAAGCCAGTTGCAGCAGGTTGGATTCGTTGGCCTGGTCGCGGCTGACCTCGCCGCGCACGGCGCCTTCGCACAGCACCAGGATGCGGTCGGAAATGCCCATCACTTCCATCAGGTCGCTGGACACCACAATCACCGAAATGCCGTCGGCGGCCAGGTCGTGGATGATCTGGTAGATCTCGGCCTTGGCGCCGATGTCGATGCCGCGGGTGGGCTCGTCGAGCAGCAGCACCTTCATCGGCATCGACAGCCAGCGACCGAGGATGGCCTTCTGCTGGTTGCCGCCGGACAGGAACTTGATCGGCTGCCCGGCGTGGGGCGTCTTCACCTTCAGCGCCTTGATCTGCTTGTCGGCGTTGCCCCGCTCCCAGACCCCGCGCAGCAGGCAGCCGAGGCCGGAGTGGGCGCCGCGGGCGCTGATGTTGATGTTCTCGGCGACGCTGGCCAGCGGGATGATGCCTTCCTTCTTGCGGTCCTCCGGGCACAGCAGGATCCCGGCGGCGATGGCGTCGCGGGGCGAGCGCAGCGTCAGTTCATGGCCGCGCAGCAGCAGGCGCCCGGCGGTGCTGCGCGACAGGCCGCCGAGCAGGCGCAGCAGTTCCGTGCGCCCCGCGCCGACCAGCCCGAACAGACCGAGGACTTCGCCCTTGTGCGCCTCGAAACTGACCGGCTCGCGCAGGCCCGGCCCGAGCAGGCCGTCGACCTTGAGCGCCACCGCGCCGCGCGGGCGGCTGCGGTAGTCGTAGATGTCCTGGATGTCGCGCCCGACCATGCAGGTCACCAGCCGGTCGTGGGTCAGTTGGCCCATGTCCTCGAACGTGCACACGTAACGGCCGTCCTTGAACACCGTCACCGCGTCGCAGAGGCGGAACACCTCCTCCATGCGGTGGGAGACGTACAGCACCACTTTGCCCTCGTCGCGCAGGCGGCCGATGATCGCCATCAGACGCTCGATTTCCCGGGCCGAGAGGCTGCTGGTCGGTTCGTCGAAGGCGATCACGTGGGCGCCCCGGGACAGCGCCTTGGCGATTTCCACCAGTTGCCGCTGGCCCAGGGACAGGCGTCCGACCTTGGTCTGCGGGTCGATCTCATCGGCCAGGCCCTTGAGGCACGCCAAGGCCTGACGGCGCAGAGCACCGCGGTCCACCAGGCCGAAGCGCGCCGGCAGGTGGCCGAGGAACAGGTTCTCGGCCACGGTCATCTCCGGCACCAGATGCAGCTCCTGGTGGATCACCGCCACGCCGCTGGCGATGCTGTCGGCGGTGGAGCGGAACGCCATCGTCCGCTCGCCGATCTGCAGTTCGCCGCTGCTGGGGAGGTAGGCGCCGCCGAGGATCTTCAGCAGGGTCGATTTGCCGGCGCCGTTCTCGCCCATCAGGGCGTGCACCTGCCCCGGACGGGCGACGAAGCTGATGCCGTCCAGCGCCTTCACGCCGGGAAAGGCCTTGCCGATCCCGTTGAAGCGCAGGCTGCCGCCGCTTGAATGCGGTTCGTGTTCGTGTGTCTGTTCTTGCGCGTGCATAAAGCCACCTCTTCACACTGTCCGGACAGTCTTCAGTTCCACAGGCCGATCTTTTCCAGCTCTTGCTTGAAGTTGTCGCGGGTGATCAGGGTGACGTCGTCCATGGCGGTGTACTTGGGCGGCTCTTTGCCGGTGGTGACCCACTCGTACATCATGCTCGCGGTGTTGTAGCCCTCGATGTGCGGGCTGGGCAGCATCGAGCCGTGGAAACCGCTGGCGGGTTTCTTCAGCTCACCGATGGCATCGGTGCCGTTGATGCCGATGCCGATCACGTTGGAGGCCGCAAACCCGGCCGCTTCGGTGGCGCGCACGCCGCCCAGCACGGTGTTGTCGTTCATGCCGCCGATGATCAGGTTCTTCGCCGCGCCCGGCAGCTTCACCAGGGCCGAGTTGGTGGCGTCCATGCTGCCCGGCACGTCGAGGGTCTTGAGCGCCGAGAACAGGATGTTGGCCTTCGGCATGCCGGCGTCTTCCAGCGCCTTGACCGAACCGTCGGTGCGCTTCTTGCCGGTGTCGAGTTCGTTGTAGGTGTTGATCACCGCGTAGGTGTCTTTCCAGTCCCAGTTGCGCTTCTTGGCTTCGGCGGCCATGGCGGCGCCCTGCTTCTGGCCCACCTCGAACGCGGCCATGCCCAGGTACGGCACGTCTTCCATGAACTTGCCGCCGGCATCGACGAAGCGGTCGTCCACGGCGATCACCTTCAGGTCGTTGAGCTTGGCCTTGGCCATGATCGCCGGGCCCAGGGACACGTCCGGCGGGCAGATCACAAAGCCCTGGGCGCCGTTGGCGGCCAGGCTGTCGATGGCCGACAGGGTTTTCTCGCCGTCCGGCACGGCGATCTTGATGAGCTCGAAGCCTTTGTCCTTGGCGGCCTTTTCGGCGAAGGCCCATTCGGTCTGGAACCAGGGCTCTTCCGCCTGCTTGACCAGAAAGCCGATCTTCACCGGGTCGGCGGCCAGCAGCGAACCGCTGATACTGAACGCGGCGGTCGCCAGCGCGGCACTGCACAGGTTGCGAATTCCGTAACGACGTTTCATGAGCAGACTCCTTGTTGTTTTTCTTGAGCGTTGTTCGAAAGCGTTAAGTCTCTGCGGCGAAGGCGCTTACTGCTGCCAAACGGCGAAACCGTCCTCCATCCGTACCGACAATAGTCATATCGTATGATGATTGAATTTCAGGCGGACTTACCCGCCTGAAACGCCTTTCAGTCAGTCGTGGTAAAGCACCGAGCGGCCGCCATCGATGGTGATGCACGAAGCGTTGATGAACGGCGCCTCGTCGCTGGCCAGGAACACCGCCGTCATCGCCACCTCGATGGGCTGGCCGATGCGGCGTGGCGGGTGCAGGTCGAAGGCGCGCTGGCGTTCGGCGTGGGGGTCGTCGAAGCCGTTCCAGTAATCGACGTTGAGCTGGGTTTCGATGTAGCCCGGCGCGATGGCGTTGACCCGGATGCCCTTGGGCGCGTACTCGATGCCCAGGGCGCGGGTCAGCCCGAGCAGGCCGTGCTTGGCCACCGGGTACGGAAAGCAGCCGGGGATGATATGGGTCGAATGGGTCGAGGCGATGTTGATGATGCTGCCGACGCCCTGCTCGATCATCTGCGGCAGCACGGCCTTGCAGCCGTACCAGGCGCCGTCCAGGTCGATGGCGAAGCAGCGTTTCCAGTCCTCTTCGGTCATCTGCAGCGGATCGCGGAACACGTTGACCCCGGCGCAGTTGACCAGCACGTCGATGCGCCCGTGCAGGCCGACGGCAAGCTCGGCCATGGCGTGCAGATCCTGCTGGGAGGAGACATCGGCCTTGACCGCCTGGACATCGGCGCCCTGCCCGCGCCAATGGGCGGCGACCTTTTCGACTTTCTCGGCCTGGATGTCGCTGATCACCAGCCGGGCCTGCTGCGAGGCGAACGCGGCGACGATCGCCTCGCCGATGCCCTGGGCGGCGCCGGTGAGCAGCACCACCTTGTTCTTCAGTCGATCGCCCTTGGGCGGTTCAGGCACCGGCGGCAAGGAAAGGGGTTCAGCCATGGATCAGGACTCCTGTTTCAAAGCGCAAAAAAAACCGGACATCTGGCGATGTCCGGTCCGGAAGGCTTCTGAAAAAACAGGCGCGAAGACGCGGCGGCACCGAAACGGCCCGAAACGCCGACTCCATTGGGGAGTGCGATGGAAATTCGCTGCATCACTTCACCTGTTTTGTTCTTTTTAAGTGTGAGTGCGTGTCACTGCTGGAGCCGACTATAAACCCGACCACCAAATAATCTCAATATATAATTTTGCATCCCATATTGTGGGAATCAACCCGCAAACCGGGTGCAAGGCAGCCCGGCAACCTCCACCCGCATCGACAGCACCGCGCCGTCCAGCGGGTGATTGCGCGGGCTCTTGGCACTGGTGATGTACAGGGTTTTCATGTCTTCGCCGCCGAACACGCAACTGGTCGGCCGGCTGACGGGCAGGTCGATCCGGCGATCCACATGGCCGTCCGGGGTCAGGCGCAGCAGGCAACCGCCGTCCCAGCGGGCGTTCCACACATAGCCATCGGCGTCCATCGCCGAGCCGTCCGGCCCGCCGTGCTTGCCCTGGTGCTGGCCGGGGCCGTACCAGATGCAGGCGGTGTCGAGGTTGCCGTCGGTGTGGATGAAGTAGCGGTACAGCGTGCTGTCCAGGCTGTCGCCGAACAGCAGCGTGGTGCCGCCGTCGCGCCACAGCAGCGTGTTGGGAATCCCCAGGCCGCGCAACAGAGGCGTGACGCGCTTGTCCGGATCGATGCGGAACAGCCCGCCGGAACGCCGCACGATGGGCAAGTCCTCGCCCTGTTCGCCGATGTTGTTCTGCATGGTGCCCAGCCACAGTCGGCCCAACGCATCGCAGCGCGCCTCGTTGGGCCGGTTGCCGGGCTGCGGGTCGGCGATGCAGAACAGCGTCAGCCTGGGCTCAAGGCCCGGCGAATCCAGGTCCAGGCGGTACACGCCGCTGCTCAGGGTCACCAGCGCATCGCCGCTGGCGCACGGAATGAACGCCGACACGTGCTCCGGCATCTGCCAGATCTGCACGTTGTGGCCGATCAGCCGCAAGGCCTGGCGGCCGGCGATGTCCACCCAGTACAGCGCCTGGGTCGGCGCATCCCAGAACGGGCCTTCGCCCAGTTGCGCCCGGTGCTGGGTCACTGCGGTCCACGTCATGCGACCTCCTTCGATCGTCTGTTTTGGGTGGGGATGGCGGTGTGTCAGTCGCTTCTGTGTCGGCCGTGAATCCGCCATCGCGAGCAGGCTCGCTCCCACAAGGGCTGCGCGGCGGTCATGCCTGTTGTCTGCCGGCCATCACTTGCGGGTAATGGCGCTTGATCGCCAGGTCCGCGTCGTCGATCAATGTGATGCAGGCCCAGACGCCCCGCGCAGCGTCACGGGCAGCGATGGCGTCGGCCATGTCCTTGTGGATCGGCAATGTGCGGCGCAGCTCCTCGGGGTCGGCGGCGGACACCTCGAAAGACACCGCCAGCAGCGCGCCGAGGGCCGGCACCATCTGTTCGATGAACTGGTTGTGGCTCGCGGCGAGGATGGATTCGTGAAAGGCCTGGTCGGCGCGGTTGTAATCGATGCCGCCGTCCACTGCGCGTTCCAGCGCACTGTAGGCTATTTGCACGGCGTGCACCTGTTCGACCGTGGCCCGCTCGCAAGCCCAGCGCACCGCCGTCGGCTCGATGGTGCGGCGCAGGTCGAGCAGGTCGTCGACGAAGTTTTCCGGCAAGCCGTTGCGTGACAGCCAGCCCACCACCTGCGGGTCGAACAGGTTCCAGCGCCGCACCGGCAGCACCCGGGTGCCGACTTTCGGCCCGACTTCGAGCATGCCTTTGGCGACCAGGGTCTTGATCGCCTCGCGTATGACCGTGCGGCTGACCCCGAGCTGCTCGCCCAGGTCGGCCTCGACCTTGATGGCCTGCCCCGGTTTCACATGGCCCGCAGCGATCCATCCGCCGAGCCAATCGACCGTTGATGCATGAAAGCTGCTGGACATGGACACCTCAACGCCGTTCGCGATGGATGCCCACGCTAATCATCATACGATTGGGAGTCAAATCGGATTGTTCAATGGCACACACAAACCCTGTGGGAACCAGCCTGCTGGCTCCTACAGGTGATCCATGAACATCAGGGTTCCAGGCCGATGGGGAAGAACACCCCGCCGCTCCATACGCCTAGCCAGCGCTGACCGTCGATTTCGCGGCTGACCGCCAGTTCCACCAGCTGGTAGAACACGTTGCGGTGGATCAACGCTTCCAGGTTGCTGCGCACATGCACATACGGCGCAGGTTCCTGCGTGAGCGGGTCGGTCTCCACGCGGATCGGATGTTCGGCGCCGGCCTCGGCGGTTTCATCGACGTTGGTGGTGAAGCGCAAGACCTGCGCCTCACCCTCGCCTTGCGCCTCGACGGCAATCGCCACGAACGGCGCATCGTCGACCTTGATCCCGACCTTCTCGACCGGGGTGATCAGGAAATAGTCATCGCCGTCGCGGCGGATGATGGTGGAGAACAGCTTGACCATCGGCTTGCGCCCGATGGGCGTGCCCAGGTAGAACCAGGTGCCGTCCCGGGCGATGCGCATATCGATGTCGCCGCAGAAATCCGGATTCCACAAGTGCACCGGGGGCAAGCCTTTGGTCTTGGGGATCTGCCCCAACAGGTCATTGGCTTTTTGCGGGCCGCTCATGGCGTACTCCTCGGATTATTGGTCGCCCACGCCCAGCAGGCTGCGCGCATATTGCGCAAGCGGCGGGCCGATCAGGTCTTCAGGCGAATTGTCGTGGAACGTCAGTAAACCGCCACGGCTCTTGATCCGTGCGGTATCGATCAAATACTGGGTGCTGGTCTCGATCAGCATGATCTGAATCACGCCGCTGTCGATGCCCAGGCGATCCACCGCTTCCTCGTCGAGCCATTCATCGGAGTTGCCGATGCGGTTGTCGGCCTTGGCGAAACGGGTGTACAGCAGGTAATGGGCGCCGGCATCGCGGGCCTCGCCCATCGCCTGGTCCAGGCCTTCCGGCGCACGGGCGCGGCGCACCATCGGGAAGTACTCGACAAAGCCCTTGAAGGCTTCCTCGGCCACCACGTTCGGGCGCGGGTAGGATCCGCCCGGCGGCGCGAACGCCCCTTGGGCGATGTAGATGAACGAATCCGGCTGGATACGCAGGTTGTTCACGCGCCGGCTGTCACTGTGATCCAGCAGCCCTGCGTCGCTCATCTGATAGCGGGTGCCTTCCGCCATATCGCTGACAGTCATACAGCCACCAAGCGCCAGAACGGCCAGCAGCAAAACCAGGCTACGCATCCTCATCCTCCAGAAGCCGGTGACGGAAAACCGGCGAATGGCCGTAGGATGCAGCTTTTGCGCCAGCTCGGTCATCCTGTGCGTCTCACTGCCCGCAAAGAGGCCGGTTCAGCCACCGATGATCTTCATCACCGTCGCGCCGCCGGAGAACGCCACCTCCTGCTTGTCCCCCAGCGCCTTCACCAGCAACCGCTGCAACGCCGGCAACGCCTGGTGACGCGGCTTGTCGAGCAGATCGCCGACATAGTGACGGTTGCTCGACGACAGGCAGCCATGCAGCCATCCGGTGGACGACAGGCGCAGCCGCGAGCACGTCCGGCAGAACGGCACGCTTTCGTTGGCGATCACGCCGAAATGACCGACGCCGGGAATCCCGTAGCGCACGGCGGTGGCATCGACGGGCGCATCGGCCTGGGCGTACTCGTAATGCTCGCCGATCAGGCTGAGCAACTGCTGCAGGCTGACGAACTGCTGCAGGAAAGCATTGGAATCGTTGGCCAGGTGGCCCATGCGCATCAGTTCGATGAACCGCAGCTCGTAACCGCGCGCCAGGCAGTAGTCCAGCAACGGCATCACCTGATCGAGGTTCTGCCCGCGCAGCGGCACCATGTTGACCTTGATCTTCAGGCCCGCCGCCGCAGCCTGCTCCATGCCGTCGAGCACCGTGGCCAGGTCGCCGCCGCGGGCGATGCTGCGGAACGCGCCGGCATCCAGGGTATCGAGGGAAACGTTGATGCGCCGCAGGCCGGCGTCGACCAGCAGCGGCAGCTTTTTCGCCAGCAACTGACCGTTGGTGGTGAGGCTGATGTCCTCAAGCCCCATTTGGCCGACGGCGTTCATGAAGGATTCGAGCTTGGGGCTGACCAGCGGCTCGCCGCCGGTGATGCGCAGCCGTTCGATGCCGGCCGCCTCGATCAGGTAGGCCACCCCGCGCGCCATGGCCTCGGCCGACAGTTCGTCCTGCGCAGCCACCAGCCGCTTGCCGTTGGGCACGCAGTAGGTACAGGCGTAGTTGCAGGCGGAGGTCAGGCTGATCCGCAGATTGCGGAAACGCCTGCCTTGACGGTCAACGATCATGATCACTCCGGCGACAGTAAATCGGGCCGCTAAAACTTGACTCACAAATCAAGTTTTAGCAACCCCTATGCCTGAGTATATTCCTGTGGTACTGCGCCATGCAGCGAAAACATGACGCAATAAGGCAACTGAATGGCTTCAGTTGCTTGGCGCTTCGGGGTCGCGCTTGCGCTTGTTGCCCATGCGCACGCCGATGTCCATCAGGAACTGGAAGAAGCCCTCCTGATCCTCCAGCACGTTGCTCCAGAACGGCGAGTGGTACAGCGCCACGGCGCCGTGCACCAGCGCCCAGGATGCGCAGTAGTGGAAGTAAGGCGGCACGTCCTCCAGCTTGCCTTCGCTGATGCGGCCTTTGATGAGCTGGGTCAGACGTTCGAAGTTCGAGGCGCGGATCTTGTGCAGCTCCTCGACCATTTCCGGCACCTGATTGCCCTTGACCACTTTTTCTTCCAGCCGGTCGAACAGGCGGTAGCGCTGCGGATCGCGCATGCGGAATTCAAAGTAGGCACGGGACAGGGCTTCCTTGTCCTTGTCGACATCGGCCGAATGCAACAGCGCGTTCAAGTCACGCTCGTAGTCGAGCATCAGGCGCAGATAGATCTCCGCCTTGGACTTGAAGTGCTTGTAGATCGTGCCTTTGCCGATACCCACGGCATCAGCAATCATCTCGACGGTGACAC